>JADZAA010000028.1 GCA_020852855.1 Bacteroidota bacterium | reverse complement strand
GTTGCAGAGCGCCACTTACGGTCTGTCGTCAAGTCTGATACGCCGATTTTCATTGTATTGATTATATTGTGATTGACATTTAATTCTCTACTAAAATAAATAATTTTAAGACGCTACAACAACTCTATTTCTTTCAATCGCTCGGCCGCACTCTGATATTTATTGTTCTGAAAGTCAAAACTAAGATCGCCGAACATTCCTATTCCTAATTCCATATCACGCACTTTCTGCTTATCCGTTAAGAAAAAAAATATAGAAATAATTATTTTCGACAAAGATTAAAAGCCTAATAGTATTCAGACTGAATTCCGATGAATTTATTGCAAATTAATAAGTAAAAAAACTGTGAGGACTCGCATTTACGGGTAATTTCTTCGGAGATTTATGTTCTATGTATCGGCAAGTTGATATACGTCCGGCAGTTCGCGGCCGTATTCTGCATAGTCAAGGCCGTAGCCTACAATAAAAAGAGGCTCTATTTCCCGGCCGAGATATGCAACGGGCACATCTGTTTTTCGCATTGCAGGTTTGGAAAACATTGCTGCAACAGCTGTTTCGGCCGGCTCATACTGCGAAATTTTATCCAAAATTGCGGCTATTGTCAGGCCGCTGTCAACTATATCTTCAACCACCAGCACATTTCGCCCTCGAAACGTATCGAAATTTGCAACTATTTCAACTTTACCGGAAGATTCCACTGCATTGCCGTAGCTTTTGGCCGAAATGGTTTCTACGCGGCACGGCACTCTCAAACGCCGCAGCAGATCCATGGAAAAAACCATTGCGCCCTTTAGTGTTACGACCAACGTAAGTTCGCGGCCGGCATAATCACGATTTATTTCTTCCGCAATGCGCTCAACGGCGGCGGCTATTTGTTCAGCCGTAATATACAAGCGGAAAGTCTTGTCCAAAATCGTCTTAAAAATCATTTTTGCGTATGCTTGCAGGAAAATTATTAATAAAAACGTCAGGCATAATGCACTGCTTAAGGCCGTCGCTCTTACAATCCGAGTGCGGCCGCCCGCTCAAATACTTTTGTATGCTCTTGTTTGCCGTGCGTTTTTCCAAGTAATTCGTCGGCATCTTCCCGCCCCATTAAAATGCCGGCACCAAAAACGGGCGCTGCCAATACAACGGAGCCGTCCGCCGTAAGTTGAATATCTGCAAAAGTTCTGTTTGCTTGCGATAAACCGGCAACGGACGGAATCTGCGTCTTAACGTGCTTGGCAAAAGGCCTTACAGCATCGAGCATAACCATATATTGCACAGCCGAAACAACTTCTTCGGGTTTGTAATTGGTCAGCGACGCGAATGTTTCGCCGAGCGTTGCACCGCAATTCAAGTTAAAAAAATCTAAGATACGACTGTATATTTCTCCATTCAGACCGATTTTACGCCCGCCGGGTATTTGCATTTCCAACTGAATTTCGCCAATACTTTTTAACAGTCCGAACCGAATATCGCGATGATTTTCGGGCGAGTCGGGAGCAAACTGCGGCGTGGCCTTTACGAATATATCCCAACGGAACATAGTATTGCGCACAAAATCCTTATGTGTTTCAAACGCAATGCGGTTGGGTGCAGTAGTCGTGATGCTTTGAGAGGCGGTAGGCAGACAAATCTCGCCATAGTTCAAATAGAGCGGGAATTGTCCGCAGAAATTTAATCCTGCTTTTATTAAATCTTCCGCTGCTTCGCGAAAATACAGCGGCCGCCAATGCTTGGTAAAAAATTCGTGGGCTATGTAGCGAATATCATGCCGCCCGAGCAAATCAAGCATTTGTCGAGCAGCAGTGTTATTCCTAAAATACGGCGCATCTGTTTCGGCAAGAAAATGCAGATATTTAATGCCTTCACGTGCTACGTCAAGTATATCGACGGACGAGCCGAGCGCGTATTCACGCATAAAATCCCGCAACGGCGCAAGAGGTGCCCAGCCGGGCAATGCATTGTAGGTTATCAGAGCAATTCCGCCCGGTTTAAGTTTCCAGCGAAGTATGTCGCGCAGTTCGGCTTTTGTTTCGTCGCTTACCCACGAATATACGCCGTGCAGCACAATAATATCCATATCCGGCAATGCATCGGCATATATTTCTCCGAAAGTGCGCTCGAGCAATACGCAGTTGTCAATTCCGGCCACTTGCCGCGTTTGTTCGCCGTGCCGTATATGCTCGGGGTTGAAATCCACGCCGAAAAATTGTGCCGCAGGATTGGCCGCCGCAAGCATAAGGGTGGACATTCCTGAGCCGCACCCTAAATCGCAGTATGTAAATCCTTCGGAAAAATCAGGGCAGGCAATGCCGTGCAAAGCGGCAACATAACGCAGCATCCAAGGGTTGAATTCGCCGTAATAGCGGTCAATATATTCAATAGAGCGAATATATCCGGAAGCGGAATGTTCGGGCATCATTTTTTTAATTGCATATCATATTTGCACAGGCCGTTTTATATCGCGCAATATTTTTTACTGTTTTATCCGTTAGTATTCCAAAAACTATTCGCATAGAACCGTTTGATTTTCATATTGTTTTCTATTAATGACCGCATAACTCTTTAATGGTGTCTGTATGTTGACTTTTGATTTTACATAAAGTTCAACAATAAATTGCACAAATTTTCTGTAATTGATTATCTTTTTAAGCAGATACAATACTGTTTTGTGCGATTATTTAACGGCAATTATGTAATACAATTGGTGTCGTGTCAATTTCTTCGGGGTTGTTTGGAATGTAGTAGAAGTCCTTTAAGTAAGTCCAATCGTTGTTGCGAAGTGTTACAACTTCGTCAAGGTAGAAACTAACCCAACGGTCGCCAATTTTTGAAATCGGTTGTTCGTATTCCAATTTTTGTTGCGTGATTTTTACATATTCTTTGTCAAGGTCAAAGCCGATGTATTGTCTGCCAAGTCGCTTTGCTGCTAATGCTGTCGTGCCTGTGCCGTTAAATGGGTCAAGAATTATATCTCCTTCATTACTGCTCATTAAAATAACTCTCTCCAATAAATGAATGGGCAGTTGGCAAGGATGTTCGTCGCGGAATTTATTGTGCTTAATTCTGTGAATGTCTGTCCAAACATCGGAAACTAACGGTCCATAAGGGTGAAGCAAACCTTTCTTGCCTCCGTAGTCCTTTGCAAGTATGTGTGTTTTTCTTGTCCGTTTGTGCGGGTGCCGGATTTCATAATACTTCAATTGCTTTGAATCTTTTGCATAAAACAAAATTCCATAGTGTCCGGGTTGCAGAGATTTACCCATTGGCGCTGTTGGCGCATCCCAACTTATCCAATGTTTAAAGTCGGCTTGCTTGTTTAAAAATGCGGCATAATAAGTCAGCCATTTGGGAATGTTGTGCAAGAAAATTGAACCTGTCGGCTTTGTGATGCGAACCATTTCAGTAATCCATTCTTCGCACCAACTCAAATATTCTTGCAACTTCAAACTGTTCTTGTAACTATTGTAACCTTTCTTTAAGTTAAATGGCTGGTCAGCGAAAGTCATATCAACGGAATTATTCAATAAACATTTCTTCAATTTTTTCTGAAATGATATTTGGAGAAATATTTTTTCCGTTAATGAAAGTTTCTTCTTCAAATTCATCTGCAACCCAAATAAATTTTTCTTTACCATTCAATTCAACTTTCATAGGAATCAAATGAACTCCTGTTGAATAAATTCGCGGCTCAAATTCTGTGATTTGATTTCCAATAATTCTTTGTTCAATTTTTAAACTCATATTGTTATTCTTTTTCTGGTGCTTTGTAAAGACATTTCCAATCACTTTGATTTTGCCAAATCTCAATCACACTCTCATGCCATTCATGGTCTTTAGGATTCTTGATTAAATGCTGAACTAATTTGTTCAATGGAGTTGGAAATTTTAATTGAAGTTTTGGCTGAAATTTTAATGCTGAACCTTTTGAAATTCTTCGTGTGTATTTCATCCACTCATTTAGATTTTCAATAAATTCATCATTAGATGTAAACGATAATTGTTTTTTTAGAAATGGCAAACCTTTTACCATTACTACATAGTTGTCCGGAACAAGAACAAAATAAATCCAATAATCTCTCTCAAAAAATAATTTATCTATTGCGATAACGCTACTTATTGCAATCCATGTAAATTGATTCTGCATTGACTTAACTTCAATCTTTCTTACCTCTCCGTCTTTGTTTGTAGATAATCCATTGAAGCCAGAAGTTTTTTTCACTAATTGAATTTTACAACCTTTAAAAGTTTCAACTGAGCATGCTAATCCTACTCCAACTTTTTCTAAAGCATTTGGGTGATTTTCCATAATAGTTATGCTGCTAATTTGAGGTTGGTTTGCGTTAGGGATTGAAGCGAAAATCCTTTTTGCTGCGTTGGCATTGTGCGTTGAGCAAAAAGATTGCAGCGGAAAGCCCGACCCTGCCTGGGTGTTGGTTTGTGCGATTGCAGAGGCAGGGAAACGCCCAAATATTTTTTATTGTCTTTGAAGCGTTCAACTTCGTCCTTGTGAAATGTGAAAACATCGTCATAGGCAGTAATCATCCGCATTAAATCTCCCTTGCGAACATACCAACCAATGCCGTCAACAAAGCCGATAAAATTTGCTTTGCGGTAATATTTTGCAATCAGTTTTTTGATGTTTCCTTCGGTCTTTGATTTGTCGCCTTGTCCAGAAGATGTTGTAACGGGGAATGAACTTTCAATTATTATTTGGGGTGATTTTTTGCTCGGAATAATGAAGTCCATCGTCCGTTTTTCAACCGGCTCATTTTTGAAAAGTTCAGTCAAATCACCTTTCTCAAATTCAACTCCTGCCTCACGAAGAATTTCTGCAATAAAATATTCGGGATTATTTTCTGCCTGTCCTGAATAAGAACCTTTTTCTTTGTAGCGAACCAGCGTGTCAATCATTGCAGGTATTTCAAATTTCAATTTTGAAATACTTAACTTCTTCAATTCAAAAAGCAGAAGTGTTTGCGCTAAAAACGGTGTCGTTGAACCCTCAAAAAACAGATTTACAATTCCTTTTCTGAAACAGGAATTGTCCTTTAAAAGATTGATATTTTTTTTGTCGCCCCACTCCTTAATATCGTTGCTATTTTCAATGTCTGCCCACTTATCTTTGTAAAGCAACTTGAAAAGTTCCTTGTTGTCGGCAACGCGAATAACTGTAATCAGTCGTTTCAAACTCTCATTGGCGAAACCAGTCAGGGCAAGCAAAGCCCGAAGTCCGTTTTCTTTGTCGGCAAGCAGGTTTTCAAAATGCTGTTTTTTTAGTCCCTGTGTTTCTACCTGATTTTTAAGAACGAGAAGTGTTTCTTTTAATGAGTTGATGTAGCTTTCATACCTGTCTTGGAAAGCAGGATTGTAAAAATAAAAGGTGTTATTGTCTATGACGGTTTTAAATTTCTTATTGTTCTCTTGCATTGGTCAAAGGTAAAAATTTTATCGGTCAAACTGTCGGTAATTTTATGCACGGCCTGTCGTTTTTTAAGGTTGCGCATATCTAATGAACACGTCATTGTTTCAGTCGCCCGATTTTTATTAACGTTTCGGTTAATTCATCAGGTTTATTTGTTCCTATCAGCAGTTTTTTACCGCTTGTAAATTCGAGTTGCAAACCTTTATTACCCGAAATATTATATGCCTTACCTTTACCGAACAGACTATATCGCAGCCCCCAGCCGCCATATTCTTTAACAGGCGAATACTGCCTTACGAATATTTTTTCGAGCGAATTCCAAGCAAAGTATTTAAATTTAATATGAAGCGGAAAAAATCGAACATATATACCGTCTTTTTTAATAAAAGTATCGAGCCGGAAACTAATAAACAGCGCGGTAACAAGCATAGTCGCCCACGCCCCGATTAACATTCCCGCATCGCCTATTTCTTGTCCGCCGACAGCTTGCTTGATAATAACAAAAAAGAAGAAGCCGTTAATGCCCAATAAAACAAGCCAAAGCCAAATCTGCTTAAATTTTTGACTTTCCGAAAACAAAGTTTCATTACTCATATTCCGGCCTATTTTATTTATTAGTTTTTCACTTATTTTTTGCAACGTTGCCGTCAATCTCGCGCATAAGCGAAACCATTTCTATGGCGGCCATTGCGGCCTCGGCACCTTTGTTTCCGGCCTTTGTTCCGGCACGTTCCACAGCTTGCTCGATATTGTCGGTGGTCAATACACCGAACAAGCACGGGATTCCCGTAGTAAGTCCCGCGGCAGCAACGCCTTTTGATGCTTCACCGGCAACGTAATCGAAATGCGGCGTAGCACCGCGTATAACCGCCCCGAGAGCAATAACCGCATCATAATCACCGCTTTGCGCAAGTTTTTGCGTTACTAGCGGTATCTCGTAACAACCCGGGCAATACGCGACTGTTGCCGAGTCAATATCAACGCCATGCCTGCGAAGTACATCGATAGCGCCGTCAAGAAGTTTTTCCACGATAAAATAATTCCAACGTGCCACTACTATGGCATAGCGTCCATTTCCGACATCAGTAAAATTTCCTTCAATTATTCGGGGCATTTTTTTCGCTTTAAAAGTTTTTCACAACAGTTTAAATTTCCCGTACCCAATTTCATAATTTAACGGGATTTATCCATACATATTCATAGGTTCTGCGATCCATTGCATTATTGCGATAGCCTTCCACGTAAGGGGCAAGTAAACGGTAATCCTCGTCGTAGAAGACGATTATCATAGGTGCATCGTTCATTGCTATTTGTTCTGCCTGCATATAAAGTTTCATACGTGCGGCACGGTCGTTTGTGCTGAGTGCCTGTGCAAATATTTTGTCAAATTCGGCATTGCGATAGCGCGTATGATTTATCGGGCTTGGCTTGCCGTCTTCCGGTACGAGAGCACCGTACAGCAAATTCAGAAAATTTTCGGGGTCCGGGTAATCCGCCACCCAACCAAGCCGGAAGAACGGAGCGCGGCCGGCATCTACTTCGTCGAGATGTTTGGCAAATTCCACTTGCGTTAACGAAACTTTCACCCCGAGATTTTCAAATATCATAGCCTGTGCTGCCTCTGCAATCTGTAGATTACGTCCGCCGCCATTATTTAATTGCAATGTAATCGGCGGCAATCCGACACCGTTAGGATAGCCCGCTTCGGCTAAAAGAGCACGGGCAGTCGTCGGATTAAACTCATAGCCTTTAATATTTTCGGTTTGATAATCGGGCATCGAAGGCGGAACCAAGCCGTGCGTTCCCGCGGCATAAGCCTGTCCTTTCAGCACATATTTTACTATGCGCTCGCGGTCAACAGCCATAGAGAAAGCCCGGCGCACGCGCACATCACTAAATTCTTTACTGCTTGTCAACATTCCGTAATATTGCGTCGACATTGCAGGCAAATGCAATAATTGAAATTTTGAGTACTCGCCTTTCAATTTTTTATCTTCGCCGACAACCGAAGTAAAAAATTCGTTCGGAATACGGTAACACTCTTCTAAATTCCCGCCTCTGAATTCAAATATTTGCGACTTTTCATCTTTAATAAAACTGAAATGTATTTTATCCAAATAGGGAAATTGATTGCCGTCCGCATCCGTTTTCCAATAATTTACGTTTCGCTCCAAAATACATTCGCGGTCGGGCGACCACGATATAAATTTGAACGCACCTGTTCCGACGGGATGCTGAAAGAAATCTCTGCCGTATTTTTCGACTGCTTCCCGCGGATGAATGTATGCTATGCCGAGTGCCGCATAATTCTCGAACGGCGCGAAAGGCTTTGTCAGTCTAATCTGAAACGTATATTCGTCTTTGACTATAAAGCCGGTTACTTCTTTGACTGCCGGTGCGCCGCCATTTGCGGCGGCTTGTGTAGCTGCGTAATACGCATCTGCCCCCTCCACTTTACCGCGGAAATAATCGTAGCCGAGCGTTCCTGTTCGCGCATCACATACGCGGGTAAAAGAATACTTTACATCACCGGCCGTAAATTCGCGCCCTTTGCCGCCACGGAAGCATAGGTTGTCGTGAAACTTTACTCCTTTGCGAAGATGATAAGTGTAGGTAAGTCCGTCGGGCGATATTTCCCAACTTTCGGCAAGTTCCGGTTTGAGGTGCAGATTTTCGTCGAAATCAACCAGCAAGTCATAGACTTGATGCGCTATGTGATGCGAAGTAACGTCGTTAATGCCGACGGGGTCAAGCGAGCGTAAATCGCCCACTTCATTAACGCGATAAGTGCCGCCGTAGAATTTTCCGCCTTTGGCGGCTCGGAATTGCATGCCGGAATTATCTTCACGCTTTCCGTCGCCGCATCCGAATGAAATAGCGGCAATTATCAAACTCGCAACAGCAAAGTAATACCGTAGCAAAAAAATATTGCGCATACTCAGAGAAATTTGGTTGATGGAAGCCGCCTCGTCGGTATAGTTCCGTCTTTTTATACGGCTATTGCCTGATAGCGGTAATTATTTTTGACCACGTCCCCCAATATACTCAAAAAAGCCAAGATAACAAATATGGAGAGCGTAATAAGTCCTCCAAACAAAATATTTAAATCCGATTTTGTAAATGCCGCCGTCCCGAAAATAATTGATGCAATTACATAGTTACCGTTAAATATTCACACAAAACAGGGTTGCATTTACTTAAAAAAACTATGGCAAAAGTACTAGTAATAAAAGGTTACACCTCAGAGCAGATTAAAGCCGAGCTCAGCGAGTGT
>JADZAA010000027.1 GCA_020852855.1 Bacteroidota bacterium | reverse complement strand
CTTATCGGTTGATTAAGACTTAATTCTACCGTATCGAAGCGTAGTCGGTCTGCCGACTTACACTCAATAAAAATCAAACTGTAAACACATTTTACGGTTGAATTATTTTTTTACCGATATATTGTTATTCAACATTTTTTTATTTTTTTGTGTGATAACACATATAAAAGAAAAGGTATTAAAGTATAAAACATTGTTTTGTGTTACGGCAAATAGAGCCATTATGCGTAATTGTTAAAAAATTGCATAAGTTTGTGAAATTCGGTTTTCATTTGCCGCGAAATTAATTATACAAAGGAAAATCAGAAGGCGAAAGAGCCGTTGCAGGCGACAAGATACGGTAAAACCACACCACACGCACATTCCATAGAAAACATTCGTGCATAGAAATGCAATGTGCAGATAAAGTCGCCGAGATAACGGTATTCCCCGCCATTTTGCCATCAAATTATTGTTCCATTTCTTTCGGACAAAAGCTACATGAGCAAGGAGAACAACGGCACTCTGCCCATAGGCGGCCTAACCTATTTTATGAATACCAAAAATTGGTGGAAGCCTTTGACTTTCATTTTGGTAATCAGTTTGTTCGGAGTCGGTATAATCGGACTTCAAACTTATGTGGACGCTCCTCCAATGACGGGATTTAAAGCCCCGGACGGAAAAATTGTAATGGACCAAGTAACTATGCACCGCGGGCAGGAAGTGTTTCATAAATATGCTCTGATGGAGTATGGCAGCTATTTCGGCGACGGTGCGCAACGCGGCCCGGATTTCACCGCCGAAGCTCTACATCAAGTCAATCTTGCCATGAATGACTATTATAAAACAGAATTTAAAGAGAAAAACGGCAAAGAACCGAGTGCGGGAGATATTGTAGCCATTGGAGAGCAAGTTAAAAAAGAACTGAAACAAAACACATATAACGAAAGCGATAATATTGTTCTTCTAAATGCCGCACAAGCCTACGCTTTCCATCGTTTGGAAGATTATTATATTGACAGGTTCGAGCATCACAAAGGCAAAGGGCTGTTGCCGAAAGGATATATTAAAAGTTCGCAGGAAATTAAAGACCTAAGTGCGTTTTTCTTTTGGGGCGCATGGGTATGCGTTGTTGAAAGGCCGGGAAGTAATTTCAGTTATACTCATAATTGGCCATACGACCCGTCTGCCGGAAATACTCCCACTTCGCCCGTTATTTTATGGAGTGTTTTGGGTATGTTGGGCTTCGTTCTGGTTTGCGGCATTGTATTGTATTACATTGGTCAATACAATCAATTGCCGAACAAATTTTTCAAACCGGCAAAAAGCGATTTGTTTATGAGCGAGCGTGTGGCCAAATTCTCCCCTACCCCGTCGCAACGTGCTACGTATAAATTCTTTCTTGTAGCGATTTTACTGTTTTTTGTACAAGTATCGAGCGGCTTGGTAACAATAAACGATTTCATAAATTGGTTGGGATTTTTCGGAATACATATAACCAGTATTCCGGTAACTATTTCTCGTTCTTGGCATACCTTGATTGCTCTATATTGGATTTCCACTTGCTGGATTGCATCTTCAATATTCATACTTCCTATTCTTTCTAAAAAAGAAATTCCCGGGCAAGCACATTACGTAAATACCATTTTCGCACTTTTGGTTGTTCTTGTGGCCGGTTCGCTTACGGGTATTGTATTGGGGCCTCTGGGGCTTTTGGGCGATTGGTGGTATTGGCTTGGTCATCAGGGTTGGGAATTTGTAGACTTCGGTAAAATTTACCAAATATTACTTATGGTAATTTTTGTGTTATGGGTATTTACCGTTTATCGCGGAATTAAACCGGCATTGATAAAAAAACACCGTTGGAATTTACCGAATTGGATAATGTATTCGGTCGTCGGAATACCGTTGTTGTTTTTGTCGGGATTTGTCGCCAAACCCGAAACAAACTTTGTTATAGCTGATTTTTGGCGTTGGATGGTTATACATATGTGGGTTGAGGCGTTTTTCGAGGTGTTTATTACTGTTATAGTCAGTTATTTGATGGTTCTAATGGGTTTAGTCAGTCGGCAAGCTGCCATTCGGGTAGTTTATTTTGCTACGGTACTGTTTTTGGGAACGGGATTATTGGGTATTTCACATAATTTTTATTGGAATGCTAAACCGGTTGCAACTATGGCACTTGGCAGCGTTTTTTCAACTCTTCAATTCGTACCGCTTATTTTATTGACGGTAGAGGCATGGAGATTTAAAAACATGCCGCGTTTTGCCGTAGGTGATGTTGAGCAAAAAGATTTGGGGGGGTTCGGATTTCCTACTGTTTTTAAATATTTGGTAGCGGTAAATTTCTGGAATTTTTTCGGTGCTGGTGTTCTCGGAATTATCATAAATCTGCCCATAATGAATTATTTTGAACATGGAACATATTTGACGGTAAATCACGCTCATGCTGCTCTTATGGGTGTTTACGGCAATATTTCTATAGCAGCCTGCTTATTCGCTTCGCGCCTGCTTATCAAAGGAAATCGCTGGAACGATAAAATTATAAATGTTTCGTTCTGGTCAATCAACGTTGGGCTTATATGTATGGTAGTATTGGACTTGTTTCCTGCCGGTGTAATTCAGCTCAAGGCTGTGGTCGAGCAAGGCTTATGGTACGGTCGCTCGTCCGAATTTATAGATGACGGTGTTTTCTATCATCTTACTTGGTTGCGCGGAATAGGTGCAACATTATTTGTATTGGGGGGCGTTATGCCCTTGGTTTGGTTTATGGTCAGTCGTGCAAATGCTCTTAAACCCGAAGCTAAAAGCATAGAAGAAATGGACGCTTTGCTTCTTAATAATAATAAGGAAACTTCCGAAGAATATATTGTTCTGTAAAAAATATTGTGCTTCTACTTTTCAGCCTCTGTTTCCCAAAAAACAGGGGCTTTTTTTATTTCCCGTAATAAAAATAAATATCTTTTCTACCGATATGTTATGCCTGCGGCACAACAATTTTCTTGTAATTGTTTTTTCTACAGATATTTTGTGCCTGACGGTACAATTCGTTCTTTGCAATGCTTTTCTATTGATATTTCTTATCTGCTGAAAAATGACATTTGTCATATTCCGACTTTTCTATCGATTGTATTTTTGCGATATGCTTTGACAAACATAACGGTAAAATGAAAAAATACGCATTACGAATCAGAATTTGGATTGACGAGGACGACGGCCCTTTTTTGGGTATAGGCCGGGTAATTCTTCTTGAAAATATAAAAGAAACCGGCTCGATTACAAATGCTGCCAAATCAATGAAAATGTCGTATCGCCAAGCATGGCAATTAGTGGAAGATATGAATAAAAGAGCAAGTCCTTTGGTTGAAAAAATGTCCGGCGGTAAAAAAGGCGGCGGTGCAATTCTTACAGAAGCAGGTGAAAATGCTGTTCGGGAATTTCGCAACATTGAGCAAGAACTGAATTTAATAATTGCAAACAAATCGAAAACAATCAAATTTTAATTTTTTTAATCTTCGTTATGCTTTTTCAAACACAACGCTTTTTGTTTATGAAAAATATAAAAATACTTGCTTTTCTGTTCTTACTTCCAATTGCGGCATTTTCGCAGAAGCCTGACTCGTCAAGTGCGGTTCGGGGCGATTCTTTGGCGAATAAAATGTTTAAGCTTGGCGAGGTTGTGGTAACTGCTTCTCGATTGAGCGAAATAACCGAGCGCGTAACCCAAAGAGATATGGAACTCCGTAATTTATTCGATGTTCCGCGTGCTATGGAAAAGTTGCCGGGTATATCCATATCCGCTTCCGGCGCAAGAAATGAAACAACAGTTTCCGTGCGTGGATTCGATTTGCGTGCCGTTCCCGTTTATATGGACGGAATTCCTGTTTACGTACCTTATGACGGCTATGTTGATTTATCGAGATTTACCGCTTTCGATTTATCGGCCGTTGATGTTTCCAAAGGATTTTCATCGGTAGTCTACGGACCGAATTCTTTGGGCGGAGCAATTAATTTAATTTCGAGAAAACCCTTCGGAAAATTTGAATATGACTGTTCGGCGGGTTTGATAAATTCGGACGGATATCGGGGTGCGGTAAATATCGGTTCGAATTACGGCAATTTTTATTTTCAAGGAGGTGCATCGTATTTGCACAGAGATTCTTACTTAATGTCGAAAGAATTTCAGCCGCATAATCACGAAAACGGCGGAAACAGAAAGAACTCTTACAGAACTGACCAAAAAATAAACTTAAAAATCGGATGGATGCCCAATGAAAAAAGCGAATACGTTGTCGGATATATTAATCAACAAGGAAAAAAAGGAAATCCCGTGTATGCAGGCGACGATAAATTAAACTCGCTGTACGATAAACCCAGATATTGGCAATGGCCGTATTGGAACAAAGAAACTTATTATTTTTTGTCGAACAGCAGCCTTGGCGATGACAGCTATATAAAAAGCCGAGTTTATTACGATATTTTCAAAAATTCGATAAACAGTTTCGATGACTCGACTTATACTACTCAAAAAAAGCCTTATGCGTTCCAAAGTATGTATAACGATTATTCTTACGGTGGCAGCTTAGAATACGGAACAAGTATTTTTTCGGATAATAAATTGAAATTGTCGGCGCAATACAAAGAAGACATTCACAGAGAAAACAATGCAGGCGAACCTATCAGACGTTTTGAAGACAATACCCTGACTTTTGCTGCGGAAGATACTTACAAATTTAGTGATAATTTGGAAATTATTCCGGGTGTAATTTACAGCATAAGAAAAAATATTACGGCCGAAGACTATAACGGCTCTTCCAAAACTGTTACTGATTTTCCAAGAGCGCAACCTTCGCCTGCATTTAATTTACAGTTAGGCGTATTTTATTATCTAAATGAAAACCATAATATCAGTGCTACTGCATCACGAAAAACCCGCTTTGCCACATTAAAAGAACGTTACTCGTACAGAATGGGCACAGCCATACCTAATCCCAAACTAAATCCTGAAATAGCTAATAATTACGATTTGACATATACGGGAAATATTGTCGAAAAATTAACTTGTAAAACGTCGCTGTTTTACAGTCGTTTAAAAGATGCAATTATCGGCGTAAGTAATGTTCTTCCCGGAAAATCGCAAATGCAAAATACGGGCGAAGCGGAATTTGCGGGGATAGAATTATCCGCGAAATACGATGTTGCAGAAAATATTCGTGCAGAAGTAAATTACTCGTATATCGAGAGAAATAATTTAACTGATCCAAGCGTTTTGTTTACCGATATACCAAATACAAAAGTATATTTTTATTTGCAATATAATCCGGTAAAACAAATAGGAATAATTGCAAGTGCGGAATATAATTCTTTGCGTTACAGCACAAGCTACGGAACTAAATCGCCGGAATTTACGGTTATTAGTGCCATTATTTCCGGCCAAGTGTTGAAAAACATAAATATTAAAGCCGGAATAAATAATATTTTCGATAATAATTATTCGCTTACGGAAGGTTACCCAGAAGAAGGGCGAAACTTTTTCTTAACGATTAGATTTTTTGGTCATAATATATAAAATCAACAATTACATAGTTACCGTTAAATATTCACACAAAACAGGGTTGCATTTACTTAAAAAAACTATGGCAAAAGTACTAGTAATAAAAGGTTACACCTCAGAGCAGATTAAAGCCGAGCTCAGCGAGTGT
>JADZAA010000026.1 GCA_020852855.1 Bacteroidota bacterium | reverse complement strand
TCGGTAAGTTTTTGTTCGCGGCGGGCGGCACCGTAAACCGTTATATTCTCAAGCCTTGCGACTTCGGATTCCAACGCCGTATTCATTGTTGCAGTTTCGCCGTCTTGTATGGCTATTACGCTGTCGGCGCGCTTACGCCCTACGCTTGAAAATGAAATTTTATATTTTCCGGCCGCTGCACTTAAAGAAAAAGAGCCGTCGGGTTTTGTGTAAGTGCCTTTAACAATCTTTCCGCCGTGCGCCAACTGAACGCGAACACCGGAAAGCGATGTCCCGGTCTCTTTGTCGCTTACGATACCTTTGACGAATCCTTGCGCCCAAACCTCCGGCGAATCACTTAACAGCGTGAAAAATGCGACAATTACCCATAAAACGGTATTGTAAAAATTTGACATTGGAATAACCTTGATTATAAATGTATTTTTACCGGCCAGTCAGTCAGTAATGCAAAATTATTAAAGAACTGCAACATAGAGTGCAATTTTTATTCTTATTCTGGAAATTTCTTCACATTCTTCGCGCTTTTTGCTTGCATTGTCAAGACGCGACATATTCAAAATACCAAAGGTAGAAATTGTGATATTTTTTATTTGGCGGGCATTAAATATTGCTTAGATCGTGTTTATTCCCAATTTTACAAAATATTTTTGCAATTAGCCGTTCAATACGCTAATTTTGTATGTTTCAATGCTTTGCGTTACTTGCCCTCGTATATTTGCCATAATCCGCAGGAAACCCGTATGATTCGCCTACCCGTCATCTTGCTTCTATTAACGCTTGCCGGCGCGACTTCCCAAGCCACAGATTTGACTTTTGGCAAAATCATCTCTCCGGCTGCAGGGCAAAAGCTTGCCGCCGATTCGCCCATTGCTTTTATTTTCGAGGTAAAGAACATTAACATTCTGCCGGCCGACATGTATTCGGTATATGCTAAGATTACGGATAAATCAAACGGAACGATTGTATTTGCCGATACTGTAACGGGACGAGATATTGCACCCGGCGCAACGCAATCACTCACAATGCCCAAGCAATGGTTATCAACAGAAGGAAATTTTACGGCTGAAATTAAAATTTCGTATTCGCAGGATATATACGTAACGAATAATACAGTCTTAATCGAACTATCGGTTGCTCCATGCTGTTTTGGGTTTGATAAATGGCGGCGCGGATCTGCTATAAATATAATTCAAAATTTAAATATTTTTCCTAACGGAGAGCAATTGCAACGCATGCGCCCGGGTGATGTTATTGCAATATCGTCAATTGTTGAAGATTACGATATGTTGCAACAAACTTGCGTATGCGTGGTTAATGGCGATTCATTAAAAACAACTAAATATATAGGACCTTATCAAGACAATATTGAGTATGAATGGACTCTTTCCGGTCCTGGTAAATTGATACAACCAGATATTTCGACAAAATCCGCCATACTTTACGAAATTCCACTTTGCGATACAAGCCCGGCTATGATTCAATGCGTGATTCGTAATAGCGCGAACAGCAGCAAAGCGGACGATGAAAGTATTTCGGGCGGTGTTATACTGCATTTCAGAATTGGACCCAATTTACCCCCCGTAAATAAACGCGACATAGGTAATGCACGTTTTTTATCCGTTATACCGACGATAGACTCATTGAAGAAGAAAGATGATGAAATACTTAAATCAATTGTTGCAAGCAAATGCGAACCACAACCACCCGAATGGTTACAAAAAACACCAATTACAGTCGGTGATATTAAGACCAAGGCCAGTGACTTAACCTGTCCCGATTATTTAATTTTGCTGTATGCAGCAGGTGATGACATTGATTCGTTAAATTGGAATTGCCGACCGGATTCCAATGATTTTTGCCCCGCTTCAAATGCAGTAAAGGGGCAGTTGCAACCCGATGCATTGCGCTATACTTGGCGGCTTGCGGGCGGCAAAGGTACATTTCCATTGGGAAATACCGGACAATGCGTCGCATTCTGGCGTTCAAAAGACACCGCTTTAATCGAATGTGAAATCAGCGACAGCCGCGGGCAATATACCGATGAAAAAATAATTCGTAAAATACATATAGGTAAATCTCGCAATCCAAAAGCATATATCGGTATTGGAGACATCAGCTACACTAAACTATTTATAAATTGGGGCGACTATCAACAGCTGGAAGAAACCGCTTTATTGGCGAATGAATACTATACAAATGCCGGTTATCAAACTGAATTTGATGCAACCGCAGTTACCAATCCCAACCAAAGCATACGGCGTGCATTGCTCGACCCTTGCGTTCAAGCAGTATGGATTGTAGGACACGGAACAGACGAGGACAGCCAATATAAAGGTACAATAGAACTTTCTGACGGCAATAACTTTATGCCGTTTCATATAAGCAAAGCGGCTAATGACGCTTTTAATTGTGCAAAGCATCCATTTCTGCGCGAATTAGTTCTGATGGGTTGCTATTCAGCTTTAGCCAAATGGAGCAATAAGTTATTTTCCGCACGTGTTTACGGATTTTCGGGAGCACTTATAAATGCTCGCTGGTTTATACACGAATCGTATAATTGGGAAAAAGAACAGCATTTTCCGCCTGCACCGCATGATTTGCGTATGCCGTAAAAATGCAGGGTCAATCCAATTAAACAGTAATCAACAATCAAGCAAAAAAAAGATGAAAACTTTACCGCTTTTAATTTTTGCGCATATAATTTATGCAAGCGTCGTTACTGCGCAAGTAACTTGGTTGTCTCCCACACAATTCGGCCCCGGTAATTTACATGCGGCGGCTATGTCGGGAACTTCTTCTATTATTTGCGGTGCCGGACAATTACTTTATTCAACAGGCGGCGAACCGTTCCGCAAAGCGCAAACTCCCGTGAGCGAATTTACTCTAAACGATGTCGCAGTGCTATTCGGTAATATATTCATCGCCGTAGGTGAAAACGGAATAATTCTGCGCTCGACCGACAATGGCGCATCTTGGATACAGGTTGCAGATTTCGCTTCCACACTTAATCGTTGCGCCGCTGTGGTTGGTAATGGAACGGCAATTGCGATAGGGCGCAACGGGCTTGTTGTTCGCTCGGCCGACGCAGGAGAAACATGGACAACTTACCCTTCTTTTACCGGCGAAGATTTACGCGGACTTTCCGTAACGGGCTTATCGGTTATGGTAGCCGGTGCCGGCGGTACAATCGCCCTCTCAACTGACGGCGGTGCATCTTGGAATGCCAAAGAGCGGGTAGTGGATGACGACATAGGTGCCGTTGCATTACTTTCGCCTCAATTCGGATTCATCGGCGGAACAAGCGGCAATTTGTATTTTTCGGCCGACGGGGGCGCGTCGTGGCGCAGCGTATTTGTCGACACAAATTTCAGTTTCATAAATATCAGATTTCTAACCAATCAAATCGGATATGCGCTCGGTGCTAATGGGCGCATAGCCAAAACAACAAATAGCGGCGCGTCGTGGAGTGTTGTAGAATTAGGGCAAATCGGCTTTCTCCGCGACGTATTCGGAACTGAGAATTCAATAACTCTAATAGGCGACGCGGGAACAACCGCTCAAAGTACCGACGGAGGCTCGAATTGGACTGCCACACTTCCGCCAACGGCAAAACGGCTTTTTCGTATTCGCTACGACAATTCACAGACTTTGTGGGCAGCAGGTAATAACGGTGAAATTATATCGCAGAACGGCTCTGAATGGAAACACGTTAATTCTCCTACAAGAAACGCAATTACCGCACTCGACGTAAGCGAAATATTGGCAATAGGCGTTGAAACCGGCGATATATTCCTATCGAAAAATCGAGGCTCTTCATGGGTGAAGGCAGACTCGGGCGGCAGAGCGATTGGCGGAATAGCACGTTTTTCGGGTGGAGAATTTATAGCAGTTGGCATTGACGGTAAAATTCGACGCTCTACTGACGGGAATGTTTGGCAAGACGTTCTCTCACCCACTTCACATACTCTTACTTCCGTTTGTGCCGTAGATGCAAAAATCGGTATTGCAACAGGTGATTCCGGCATTATTCTACGCACTACCGATGCAGGAACTTCGTGGAACGCAATTCAGGTTGGCAATCATGCTTTAATTTCTGCAACGTTTTCGGATTCAAAAAACGGTTTTGCAGTTGGTGACCGTGGACAAATATTTCATACATCAGATGCAGGTACAAATTGGGAAATTCAAGATTCACCGGATAATACTTTGACTTGGACGGCTATTAGCTTTGACCGAACAACAAAAGGCGGCATTTTAGTATCGCTTGAGGGCGATATCTATGCAACATATAATGGCGGTGATACATGGAAAAACATAGCAAAGGTCGGTACAATTTGCCTTGACGGTGATTTTCGTTCAAATCTTGCGGCAGTATGCGGCGGCAGCGGCGGAATATTTACCGTTTCGGGCGTGGTTTCCGTAGAAGAAGCACCTGCATTTGCATCTTTCTCTGCTCAATTGAGTCCATTGCCGGCCGAATCAAGTGCAGAAATAAAAATATCATCGCAAATAATGCAGAACGTTGTTGTTTCGATTATCGCCACCGACGGAAAGGTTGTATTTTCAAGATATTTCGAAGCCGCGGCGGGTAATTCGATATTACGGCTTGACTGCGGTTCGTTTCCGGCCGGAACTTATCGTTGCCGCATCGCCTCCGGCACAAGCGCAATATCTTTGCCGCTCGTCTTAATCAGATGATATTATTTCTCGTTTTTCAGTCGCTGTTTTTCGAGTTGTAAATCCCACTTCAGGATTTAAGCATTCGAATTCTCCGTGCTGTTCCCCGCCGATATTAATTTCGTATATTTATCTGCAAAAATTATTGCGGGCATTTTGGTTTATGCTTTCAGGCCGGATTTGATTTCCTGTTATTTATTATTGTTAATGCAACAACAATAAAAAATGGAATTGTCGAGAGAGTAATTTTATAGTTCAGGCTTATGACACCTACGATAAACATAAGGCCCAATAATAAGCCTAAACCGACAATACTTATATATGTCAAAAGTTTATTCGGCGTTTTTTGGAATAATGTAATAAACAATAAAAGTTGTCCCGACAACGGAAGTAAAATAAAAGGATGAATTATGGATGCCGGATTTGTAAATAGTTTATACAACACTTCTATTTCCGTCTGAAATAAGAAAGCGCAGTTATCTGCGCCCCATTCCAAGTATCCGAAAAGCGAAGTAACTACGAGTAAAATATTCAATATTCTTGTTTTCATTTTATTTGTTTTATTTTATCTTTGCAAGAATTGTTGCCGTTGAACAAATATCTTATGAACTCCAGTATTTTCATCCGGATTCTTTCCGCGTTTGCACAATTTATACATTCGGAACAAGTGAATTACATTGTCAAATCAGTCTATGATTAATAATTTATCCACCATAATAATATTGCCGTTTTGCGTTAAACGTGCAAAATAAACCCCTACCGGTAAATTATCTCTATAAAAAGTAATTGTCGAGCCGGAGAGGTTCTCAATTTGTTTTACTGCCTGACCGTAAGAATTATATACAGTCAGAGTCGAATTTCCGAAATTCTTATTTACTTGCAATATTGTCTGCATTGAAAAAGGATTCGGAAAAATACCGATACTCTGGCGCATATCTTGCTCATCTGCATCTATTCCGGTTGTATTGCTCAAAGATACCAATCTTTCCAATACATTTATTTTATTGCTGATTGTGTCTTTTGTCAGCCAAGCCAGATAGAAATTGTTTTCATCTATTTTATTAAAAGCTGGATATGCCGAACCAAAACCGTTGTTTGTATATGCTAATGTATCCATACTGAAAGTACCCTTTTTACCCCAATTTGTCGAGTAAGTAAATCCCACGTCTTTTTTCGTATCATCGTATAACGACGAACCTATCGGACGTTGTTCATAGGAAATACCTACAAAACCTTTATTGTTGCTTTCAATATGTGCAAATTGCGACAACTTGCCGGTATTACTTACAATTTCCGGTGCCGACCAACTATTTCCCAAATCCGTACTGCGTTGTAAATAAATCTTATTCTGCCCGTCAAAAGCAAGATAAACATAATGCGTACTCGTTGCAGAGTCATACGAATATGCAATGTTCGGGTCTTTGGATAAAGCCAATATATCCGTTGTGGGTGCAGACGAAAGTTTGTTCCATGATTGCCCTCTGTCAAAAGAACTCCTGAACCAAACTTTGGTAGGCAACGGCCCTTCCCTCCACGTAGCAAGGACTGTATCTCCTATTGCAATTACACTTGGCATTTGTCCTTGTGCGCCGAGATTACTCAAAGACCGAGATTCCGGTAAAAATGTGCCGTTATTATAAACATTATGGTAAATTATGGTATCTCTTGACCATGTAAAATGTATTTTTCCATTATTTGATGCATAAACAGATGGAGATGCCACATTACCAGCCGGGGAAACATTCATAACCTTACTCCAAGTCTTCCCTTTATCATTTGTATATCCGGCTTTTATATAAATACCTTCTTTCCAACAAATCCAAATTGTATCTTTATAAAAAGTCATTGTGGCAGATACAATTTTATTGCCCGCATATACTGTTTTTTTTGTCCAACTCCCTGATTGAAAAACATTTAAGAATACTGTATCCGAATTGTAATAAACAATATAACGGTCATTAATACTGTTTCCTGCCATTAATTTAGTGTTATTGAAACAAAAATTCGCATTTGTATTTTCGTAAGATACCAATGAAATTTTATCTATGGCAACTTGTCCGCTCGATGCAACAGCCGACAATAAAATTGCCGGAATAAAAAATGAGAAGAATAACTTTTTCATGGCTACAATAATATGATTGTTTGCAGATTGATTTTGTTTTTTGACGGCTAAAATAAATAAAGGTTTAATCTGTTCATTGATATTACAATATTTAAGTCGAAGTAAGTTTTATGCTAAACGACCGACATTGCTTTCGGAATGATTTTTATAAAAAATGTTGCTTGCAGAAAGAAACATAATTACCAAGCGGCATCAATCTGAAAAGTCAGCCGCGAGTCGGTTGATCCAAGAATTTCATCGTAACCTGAACCTAAATAAGTAACACCGTTTTTAGACGTTGCTGCGTATAATATCCGTGCCGTGAATAACTTAATCGGCGTTATTGCAGCAACAAAAAATGTTCGCGTACCGGTGCCGTAAAGGGCTGGATTGGACATTGAGCCCGGCAATGCATATTCAAAAGTCCAACGCGCCGATGCGTAGCTGTCTGTTGCGAACTGAGCAACTCTTGCGCCCAAACGTAACCAATCGGCGGCTTGCCATTGTGCTTCAAAAAATCCTACTGCTCCGGTTTCAACCGGTTTTATACCGCCAAAACTTACACGAACTGCTTCGGCACGCAGGCGCAACATCAGGTTTTCGATTGTCTTACGTGAATATTCCGCACGCAGAGATATGCGTTCCACATTGTAATCTGCCCGCATTTCAGGCATAGAAAACGCATCGTTTTTCTGTTCTAAACGTGCCCGCAGAATCAAATACGCACCGGTAGGCAAAACATTTCTGCTTTCCGCAAGGAAATCTATGCCCCGCGTCGGGCGCGTCATACCGAATCTTGGTTGCAAAGAACCGTAAATATCGGCGTAACCATATATTTGCATTCCCTTTCCGCGCCATTCGGCGGCCGAGTAAAAACCGTATTCATTGCCCGGTGCTGAAAATTCGCCGAAAGAATATCCGAACGGTGAACGAAAATCGGCATTGAAAATACGCATACCGAAAGCGGCGGAAATATTTTTTCCGAAAAACATCAATGCGGCTTTTCCGCCTGAATTACTATTGGCATCTTGTGAAAACTCACAGGAAATTTGCGAAGATTCACCTAAAATCCAAATTCCCGATAAAGAAAACAATGAGCCGTTTGTACCGCTGAAAGCCGTAGATGCAGTGCTTACAACAGGATAGCCGTATTTCAATGTTAGTGCCGCAGCAGTTGCAACGAAAGAAGGCGTGCGATATTCTGCAATAGTTCCAATCGCAGTTTCCGGTAAAGCGGCGCGGCGCGTTTCATCGCTTTCAGTTCGAAAAAGTCCGTCAATTTTCAGTGATGTCGCATAGCCGTTCGTATCAATCGTAGCCGAACGTAGAACGAACGAAGCGAAGGCGGTAAGAGTTAGCGAAGAGGAATCACCTGCCGAAGTTGTGTATTCCGCTGCGCCGCCGCGGAAAAAACCGAATTCCAAAGCCGAGCGCGAAGCCGAAATTCCGCTTCCGTATTGGCCTGTCGGCGAAATTACCGAGACTCCTTTGCGTAGTCCGAACTGCCGCCACAGAATGCCGCCCATACCCGACGAAACAGTAAAATCACCGATAATGCCGCGAATTGCACCGGTGCGCAATTCGGCATAACCGGAAATAAAATCCGCAAACGACTTTTCGCCCGCGTCTTTATTTATAAGCATACAGCCGGATACAATCGGCGTATTCACTTGCAAGCGTTGATATACATCGTATTCCGAACCTTGAAACTTACCGGTGCGGAAACCTTTTGCCCGTTGCAAACGCATCGTCGAGCGAGAACGCCACAGCACTATTTTACTCGGTTTCGTGAGTTCGGCAGATTCTCCCAATACGGTGCAAGACTGTAAAAGCAGGTATTGTTCTGCCGAAAGTTGCAATGAGTCGGCAAGTGTTTCAATTGTGGTACTGTCCGGCAGGGTTTTTACCAAACGCAGCAATCGTCGGGCAATAGAAATAGAAAACCCGGGTATTGCACTTAATTCACGGGCTGAGATTTGTCGTAAATTCAACGGACGTGCGGCGAATCGTTCAATCGCATCTAAATCCGGCGATTCGGCTGTTTCCGCACCGAGATTCTCGACAATTTCTTCGGCCGCCGGCTCTTGAGCGCAAACCGAACAAACACATAAGCTGACAGCGAAATATATGCAACAGTAAATAAACCGCATCGGAACAGAGCGCGAATATCAAGTGGAAGTTGCTTTTATCCGCAATTTAATAAAATACGGCCGTTAAATTTAGTTTACGATAGAATTTATTAATAATTTTGCTGTTATCTTAAAATTTACAAGATGATTATTTACTTTATTTCATTTTTTAATAAATATCAATTTATTTTCCTATGCAAAAACGCTCAAATATTTGATTCAGTATTTCTTCGCTCCACACTTGTCCGGTAATCATTCCGAGTTCATATATTGCCGCTCTTACGTCCAATGCAATAAATTCATTCGACATATTTTCTTCGGTGGTACGTATCGCGTTATCAAGCCTTTCCGCAACGTTTTGCAAATGCGATGCGTGCCGTCTGTTCAATAAAATATCGTTAAAACGCCCGGCGGCATCAGAGGCAATATCGGCCAATAATTTACGCAGTTCCGCAATACCTTCGCCCGAGCGTGCGGAAACGGCAATTATTTTTTCAGGCAATAAATCATTGTTTTCTTTCAAAGAGGAATAGTCCGCAGCATCAATTTTATTTTGTACGTAAATAATTTCGGATCCGGAGTACATTTCTGAAATTTTATTAAACAGAGGAAGTGAGTATTCCGGCGAAACGGTAACGTCATTGACAATTAACAAAACATTGCATTGCCGCATAATTGCCTCTGCAAGTTTAATGCCTTCAATTTCAATAATATCATCGGATTCGCGAATACCGGCCGTATCGAAATATTTTATGGCAATACCGCCTATATGCGTAGTTTCTTCGATATAATCGCGTGTTGTTCCTGGTATATCGCTTACTATGGCACGATGTTTTCCGATAAGCGCATTAAACAGAGTTGATTTGCCGGCATTCGGATAGCCCGCAATTCCAACGTATAAACCATCACGCAGGATATTTGCCGAATGATGAAGTTCCAGCGTTTCAGTGCAAAAATTACGTGCATCGGTCAGTAAATGCAACATACGTGATTTATCAATAAATTCAATGTCTTCGTGCGCAAAATCGAGCTCCGCTTCCAGCAATGCACATACGTCAAGTAAATCGCTTCGCAGTTTGGCGACGCGCACCGTGAAACCTCCTGCAATTTGCCGTGCCGCCACAAGGCTGCCCGCCCGCGAAGAAGCGTGTATAATATCGGCTACGGCTTCGGCTTGAGTCAGGTCGAGTTTTCCGTTCAGGAATGCCCGTTTGGTAAATTCGCCGGGGCCGGCAAAACGGCAACCGGCCGTAATCAATGCCTGAACAATAAGGTCGGAAATAACTGATCCACCATGACAACCGATTTCTGCAACATTTTCTCCCGTATATGAGTTAGGCGCACGAAATACCGAAACCGTAACGGTATCAATCATCGTATCGCCGACGAAAAATTTACCGTAAAGTATTGTGTGGGAATCCGCCGAAGCAATTTTGGCTTTTCCTCGAAAGCAAGAGTCGACTATCGAAAAAGCATCTCGGCCGGAAACCCTGATAACGGCAAGCCCGCTTAAGCCGGACGGCGTAGCGGGTGCACAAATTACGTCGTGAATAAACTCTGACATTTAATCGGTAATTATTAGTTGGGATTTGTAAATAGAATTAATTAAATATATTTTTATTCTGCGGAGCAGAGTATTATTCACATCAAAATCATCATTTATTTCTGTAATAGTTTTTATTCGTAGCGCAGTGCTTCTATCGGGTCTAATCGGGCGGCGCGCCAAGCCGGATAAAGTCCGAAAGCCACACCGAGTACGGTGCAAGCTGCCACGCTGAAAATTATCCAGCCGACGGGTGCGGCGGCTTCGGCGTTCAGTAGCGACGAAAGCAACAGACCGCCGCCTAACCCCAAGCCTATACCGAACGCTCCTCCCAGTTGGCACAATGTAATGGCTTCTACAAGGAATTGCATAAGAATCCAGGACTTACGCGCTCCTATCGCTTTGCGAATACCGATTTCCCGTGTACGCTCTTTAACCGAGACCAACATAATATTCATAATTCCGACACCGGCCGCCACGAGAGCCACAAGCCCGCTTCCAAGTCCGAAAAAGTTAAGATACGACGTAAATGTTGCAAACTGCGTAGAAAGAGATTCGCCGGTTTCAATCTCGAAATTATTGTCTTCCCAAGGCTTCACATTACGCAACGCCCTCATAAGTCCTATACTCTCGTCCATTGATGCTTCGAGCGCGTCTTTACCGGGCGATTTTACGGTAATTGCCACGGATTGCTCCCATTCATCTACGTAATACTTCATTAAATTACTGATTGGAATAAGAACTTCGTTATCTTGGCTTTGCCCGAGCATAGAGCCTTTTGAGGTTAATATTCCGATTACGGTAAAGCGTTGATTTTTAATCGTGATGGATTGCCCTATCGGATTTCCGCGAGGGAATAATTTCACAGCTGCATCGTTACCTATAACAGCCAGCGGCCGTGCAGCGGCAATATCTTCGGGCAGGAATTGGCGGCCGTCGCTAAGGCTGATATTATTGGTGATAAAATAAGCGTCATCAACGCCGTGCAACGATACGTCCGGATTTGTGGAAAGATTTCCGTTCTTAACCGTAATTCCAAAAGTAGTATTTCCGATACTGACTGCATCGGCTATATTCAGCAATTTTTTGAACTCTTTGGCTTGTTGATAAGTCAAGGCTTTGCGATTACGATATTTACGCCATGTATTACCCATCTGAATAGAAGGCGTTCGCTTAATTTGATAGGCGGCATCGCCCATAGCTTCCAGCTGTTTTGTTACCGTTGCATTAAGCGAAGAAATAGCCGTTCCCGAGCCTATTATGGCAAAAATTCCTATTGCTATGCTTACAAGCGTAAGAAACGAGCGCAAGGCATGGGCGCGGACGGCATCAAGGGCAATTACGATGCTTTCGAGTATATTCATTTCTTTGAGTTAAGAAAATTTTATTCGTAACGCAACGCATCTATAGGTTTCATTCGGGCGGCGCGAAGCGCGGGCATCAATCCGGCCAATATTCCTACGATTATCGAAACGACAGAAGCCGTAAGTAATAACTGCGGCGGAACATAGGACGATAAATAGTCCGAATCGGAAAAGAATACTTTCACCACGACGGCTATCACCGTGGAGCAAAAAGCGAATGCAATTACAGCTCCAACAAAACACAATGCGGCCGCCTCCATAAGAAATTGCAACATAATTGCACCGCGTTTTGCGCCTAGTGCTTTACGAATGCCGATTTCTTTTGTTCGTTCGGTAACCGAAACAAACATAATATTCGTTATGCCGATAATTCCGACGAAAAAAGAAAGAGACACGAGCCCGATGCCCACGCCCCAAGTAGACATACGCAACGAGTTGATTTCTTCGCGGAACATTTGCGATTCGTTTATTGAGAAGTCGTCAGGTTGTCCGGGTTGATTATTACGGATTTGCCGCATCAACCCTATGGCTTCCGAACGTGCATTTGCCAGATTTTCCTCGTTTCCGGCTTTTATTGCTATTGATAAACTGCGCCCGGACGTACCATAAATTCCCAAAAATGTTTGCAATGGAATAAACGTTTGATTATCAATAAAATCCATGATAAAAGTACCGCGTTTTTCCACAACTCCTATTATTTCGAATTTATGTCCGCGAATTTTAATTTCTTTGCCGAGAGCATCGCCGTCGGGAAACAGCGTATTGGCTACGTTATAGCCCACCACAGCCACGTCTGCGCCGAATCGCTCCTCAGATTTTGAGAAAAACCGGCCGTCAGTTACCGCGCCTCCGGGAGTAAGAACATATTCGGCCGGAACGCCCTGCACGGAAATTCCTGAAATAGATTGATTTTTAAATTGAATTTTTGCACCCCATTTTTGCGCTATGGGCATTGCAACTTCGGGAGTGGTTACACGGCGGCAAAATTCAGTTGCTTGCGCCAAATTTATATCTTTGCGGCTTTCATAATCACGCCAATTTTTTCCGCCTGACCAATTCCATTTATCTACATAGAGCATATCCGTACCGATAACGTTCACCGTTTTCTCGAGTGCCGCATCGAGTCCGCTTAACAGCCAGCCCATAAGTATCACGAATACAATGCCGATTACAACGCCGAGTGTAGTAAGCAACGAGCGCAATTTATTAGAGTTTAGCGATTCGTAGGCAAATCGTGCCGATTCGGTTATCTCGCTGATTTTCATTTTATTCTCCGAAAAATCGCTGCAATTAAATCGCTTCGGAATAAGAAGCCTCGTTTTCTTCATTCGGCAAATCGGACTCTACGCAACCGTCGCGAATCCGTATTATCCGCCGCGCATGGCGGGCTATGTCTTCCTCGTGAGTAACGAGTATTATCGTATTTCCCGATTGCCAAAGATTATAGAAAAGCCGCATAATATCTTTGCCCGTTTTCGAGTCGAGATTGCCCGTTGGCTCGTCGGCAAGAATTATTGCCGGGTTGGTGATTAGCGCACGGGCAATCGCAACACGTTGCCTTTGTCCGCCGGAAAGCTCGTTGGGCTTATGTTCCATACGGTCGCCCAAACCTACGCTGTGCATTACTTGCTCGGCACGCTCGCGCCGTTCTGCACGCTTTACGCCCGAATAAACCAGCGGTAATTCCACGTTTTTTACCGAGCTTGCACGCGCCAGCAGATTGAAAGTTTGAAAAACAAACCCTATCTCTTTATTGCGTATCTCGGCTAATTCATTATCACTCATAGACCTTACGTCGAGCCCGTTAAATTGGTAAATGCCGGACGACGGTGTATCCAGACAGCCGAGTATGTTCATCAGCGTAGATTTTCCCGAGCCGGACGGACCCATAATTGCAACGTATTCGTTAGGCGAAATATCGAGAGAAACATCGCGCAGAGCGTACAGCTTTTCGCCGCCCATCGTATAGACTTTGGCTATATGCTCAATATGAATGATAGGCTGCTCCGCGGCCATAATTATTTCTCCGATTGTTTGTAATTTGATTTCTTCTTGTATTTCGGCGCGGAGTCTATAATAATTTTTGCACTGTCGGAAAGAAGTTTCGACACAGCCTGAAAATTACCGCTGATAATTTCATCGCCTTCTTTCAAACCGCTTTTTATTTCGATATAACCTCTGTCGCTTAATCCCGTTTCCACATTCACGCTTTTTGCACGATTTTTATTATTAAGGAAAATAATGGATTGAGGTTTTTTATTCATTTTTTCGGCATTTTTATTTTCCTCTGTCTGTATGCCCGAACCCGAAATGTCCGGCGCGGCATTTCCCGCATTTTCACGCACGGTTACGGCTTGCAACGGCGCAGCCAATACGTTCCTGTGAGTTTCCGTTTCTATATCAACATTACAACTCATACCGGGGCGCAATCTCTTTTCGCTGTCAATAATGCGAATGCGAACCTCGAAGTTCGTAACTTCTTCCTGCGTACCTGCTCCGCTCACTTTTGCCGAATGTGCGATTTCATAAACCACACCGCTCAATTCGGCATCCGGCAATGCATCAATACTAACTTTTGCCGTATCGCCTATTTTGACCAAAACAACGTCGTTTTCATCTACGTCCACCCAAGCGTTCATCACCGTGAGATTGGCAATACGCATCATTTCCGTTCCTTGCATTTGGGCTGTTCCCACAACTTTTTCGCCTTGTTCCACAACTAATTTTGTTACAGTTCCTTCCATCGGCGAATAAATTGTGGTACGCGAGGCTTGCGCTTGCACTTGGCGCAAGGCGGCGCGTGCACGGTCATAATCTTTCAATGCGGATTGATACCTCGACTCGGCCTGCAAAGCGGCAGCGGTTGTGCGGTCGAGCTCATCTTTCGATGCAAATTGTTTTTTATAGAGTTCGGAAATTCGCTTCAAATCCTGTTGCGCTCGGTCAAGCTCTGCTTTAACCGCATCAATACCGATTTTTGCGGACTGCTCGGCAGCTGCGAATTGCTCCACTTGCGAGGTAACAAGGTCGGGCAATATTCTAACCAATAACTGTCCTTTTTTTACTTGTTCGCCGTCCTTTACTCCGAGAAAAGTTATTTCTCCGCTCGCTTCAGATGAAATTTTTACTTCGGTTTCCGGCTGAATTTTTCCGATTGCGCTTACAGTCTGCGTAATAGTCCTGCGCGATATTTTCTCCGTAGTTACTTTAATGCCCTCATCGCGATTGCGCGTAAGCACCAATGCAGTTCCGCCCGCAATTACGGCAACGGCTAAAACAATAATCCAGACGGTTGTTTTTGATTTCTTCTTTGCCATGGCAGCATTATAAATTTAAGTGAATATCCTGCAGAATATTTTTCACAGAGATCCTGAAATAAAACGTATTTGCGCTTGTGCTTCTCTATAAGCGAAAAAAGCATTTATTTGATTTATCGCCGCGGTTGCAAATTGCGTATTTGCCAATAAATAATCGGTAATTTGTGCCGTGCCGACATTGAAACGCTCCTGGGCACTTTTAAGGTTTAATTCGGCCGATTTCAAAGCACGTTTTGCTACTTCAAGTTGTTTCTCCGCCGATACAAGATTTAGTACGGCCGATTGAGCTTGCGTTCTGATTGTTTGCTCTATGCGGACTCTTTCGATTTGCGCTTGTTTTAACTGAAAAGCCGCCGTTTCGATTTGTGTATTCGTAGAGAAATTATCGAAAATAGGCACATTTAAATTCAGTCCGATAAATGAACGGCCGAATTTATCGAAATCGGAAATCTCATAATTAGACCAAGACCATCCGCCGAAAGCACTTACAGTCGGGAAATAACCGGAACGAGATGAGCGAAGCGTAGCCTGCGCCGCCTCGATTCGCGTATCTGCGGCAATAATATCCGAGCGTTTGGCTACCGCTCTTTGGATAATAGCGTCAATACTTCCTGTTTCATCGCGGAAATTTCGCAATACTTCATCGGATATTTCGGCGGTCAGTCCGGATTCCGAAAAATCCGCGTTCTGCGCCGGGTCTAATCCCATCGTTGCAAGCAGTTGCGCCTTTGCATTGTTAAGCTGGTTTTCCGCTTGTACAATATCAAGCTCACGCGAGCCGTTATCGGCTTCCTGAGCGTAAATATCGGTTACGGGCACTACGCCCGCACCATATCGCGCCCGGCTTCTCTCTAATTGTTTTTTGCCGATTTCTAAATTTTCTTGGCGAATCTTTACTATTTGTGCATTTCTCTGCACAGCAATATACTGTTGCCAAATATTAAAGCGCACCTGATTGTTTAATTGTATATTCGAGGATTCGAGCACCGAAAGATTTTTCTGCGCACGGTCGTAATACGCCTCGCGGGAAAATCCGTTAAAAATGACGTAATTTGCATTTAATCCGAGCGAATAACTGTTTGAAGGCGGCGCAAATCCGCCCACGTTAAGTTGCGCTCCGCCTTGCTCGTTAAGTCGGCGCGAATATCCTGCGTTAGCACTTAGCGACGGCAAGAACGTTCCGAATGCACCGGTAATATCGGCCGCGGCCGTTTGAAGTTGCGCTTGCGCAACCTGAACGTCAAGATTTTTTGATGAAGAAATTTTAAGGCAGTCGTCAAGCGAATAAACGGCAACGGCACCTATCTGCGCCACCGATTCGACGCGACACAATAATCCGAAAAGAAAAAGAAGAAAGCAGCGTTGCAGATTCATAGACCGGAAGTTTATGCGCGTAAAGTTAACGAACTAATGAACAAGATAGCCGCAAGACGAAACGAAATAAGCAAAGTTGCAGACAAGGCTAAAAAAAATCAATCAAAAGGTGCAACGAAAATGCAGAAGTATTTTACCTCGAAAATAGGAGCAGGCATTATGTACGGCGGAATAGATATAGGCGGAACCTCAATTAAATACGGAATAACAGATAATTCGGGGAATATTGCAGCTGCGGCTCAAATATCCACTAATGCAACAGACGGTGCCGACGCGCTTATCGCAAAAATTACCGCCATAGCACAAGAATTGGCGCAAAAATGTATTTCCATAGGCTTGGGATTTCCGGCTGTGGTGTTCGATGATTGCGTTCATTATCCGCCTAATCTGCCGGGCTGGGGCATTGTGCCGCTCGCCGATATTACGCGCAGAGCTTGCGGAAAGCCCACAGCCTTAATCAACGATGCAAATGCAGCCGCACTTGCCGAAAGTGCGTTCGGTGCCGGAAAGGATATTGATGATTTTTTATTTGTAACTCTGGGAACAGGCATCGGCGGCGGAATAATTCTGAATAAAAAAATATTTATCGGCGGCAAAGGCGGAGCCGGCGAAATCGGGCATATTATTGTTGATATTAACGATGAATCTGCAAAAAACGAAGCCGCATTCAAAGTAGGAACTTTGGAAAAATTTGCGGGACGCGCCGGAATTATCGCTTCTGCACGTAAAATCGCATTAAATTATCCCAATTCCGCACTGCATAATTACGGCGATAATTTAGACGTTGAGCATATTTCTGCATCTGCCGAAGAAGGCGATTTTGCCGCACAAAAATGTTTGGAAAGAACAGGTGAAATTCTCGGTTTGGGAATAGTCGGAGCCTTGGCAATACTCGATTTGCGCATTGTTGTTGTAGGCGGCGGCGTGTCGCAGTCGCGGCATTTATTGGATGCTCTCGGCAAGACATTGCAACACAGAGCATTACCTACTATCGCCGCCGAAACTGAGGTGCGGAAAGCACGTTTTGCAAAACACGCCGGAATTATAGGTGCAGCACTCGCCGGAAAAGCGGCCGCCCAAGTGTAATTTTATCAAATAAAATTAAAATCAATAAAATAACACGATGCGATTTATTATCCGTCCACCGATTTTATTCGCCGATTAAATATACGCAGAAATTATCGCAAAAATCAAATAGACGGCGGCTTCTATATTAGAGTTGTTGCAGCAACGTAAGATTATTTGTTTTAGCAGAGAATTCAAAGGTGTTCACAATATATATAGTATAATATCCGACCGATTAAGTGCGCGTAGCATAGATTTTTCAATGACTTTTACAATGATGCATCAGCGGTTTGCGCAGGCTTGTGGAATTATTATCTAACAACTTGATTTACAATGCAACAATAACTCTAATATAAAACATAAAAGAAAAATCGAGATATAAAATAGCCCACGCACAAAATTTGTACGCGGGCTTCGTATATTCTCATTATCAATTTATTATGGAATTGTCAATTTTGCGCAACCTACAGCCTCATAAGTAAGAGGGTCGAAAGCCACAACAATGTAAGAGCCGGAATTCCATGACGAGGTATTTATTGAAGTTGAGCTGCCGGCAGATACAGTTGAAGAATGAGTGTAGATTAACTTGCCGGTTAAATCATATACGCGCATATCCGAAGCAACTGATACAGTTACCGTTACATTACCGCCCGAAACCGATACCGACACATCTGTTGACGGATTATTTCTAAGTGAGTTATCGCAATTTCTTTGATAACCACTACCGGTACAATCCATACCTATAATACAACCTGCTGTGCCATCTTCTTTCATCTCGACGTTCATCCACCAAGTACGCCCATTACCAGAGCATTTACCGCTTGTAAAAACATTGACTGCGTACACATCTATTGTCATAAAAGCAAAAGTTACGACAAGCAAAAACAGACTTATAAATCTTTTCATATTATTTTTGATAAAATTAGTAAAATAAGAAGATTAAAACGATATTATCGTGTGACCGGTCACCGCCTCGCTCATCGGATTAAAAGCAACGATAATAAAGAGACCGCTACCCCAAGAACCGGCATTTATATTCGTATTTATTCCGGCCATTACAATACCGGGATATTCATAGACTACATTTCCAGAAACAATATCGAATACTTTAATATGAGAATCCGCAGAAACAGTAACAAACACATCATTACCGCTTGAATAAGCCGAAACATTTGTTGTATTACTGTCAATCAATGCTCCTGCACCACAATTTTTTCGATAAGGCACACCGTCACATCCCATTCCAATTACACAACCCGCTGCGCCATTATCATCTAATTCTATATTCATCCACCAAGTACGGCCATTTTCACAAGGTCCTGAACTAACAACATTTATATTCGCCTTGGCGAATGGTACAAGGCAGACTAACATTGCTCCAAATAACAGAGCCACCGTAAAAGAACGCAATATCTTCATACACAATCTTTCTAAAAAATAGATAAATAATTGCTCGTGTTTAGAGTTTAAACTACCTTGACTATTACATAGTTATAGTCGGCAGCTTCTATCAGCTTTTTATCAACTAAGAATAATACTCAAAACACAAGAGCAAAATTAAAAAAAAAAAATGAACTGTGCAATAGTGTAATGAAAAATATTTTTTCAGCACCCGGCACTAAATTTTTAAAGCCTGAAAATGATAAAACTTTACTTCTCCCGTTATTCGACAGAGAGAGCTAAAATATGTAAAGAAATAGGAAAATGATGCGCCCCCAATTATCGCTCGAAATAGACTTCTACCGACGTTTTCTAACCCAACGACTGGTGCACAAACTCCGTGTTGTAAAATCGGAAATACTCTAATCAAGCTGCACTCTGATGCATGTACGTCGGCATACCCGTTCAAATAAACATCCTCGTACTTAACCAAACGCCAAAGATGCTCTAAGAAGGTGTTGTCTAATGCCCGACCTCGAGACCCGTCCATACTCACCTCAATGCCACGCTCAAGCAAAATTCCCGTAAATTGAGGACTTGTATATTGCACGCCCCGGCCACGGTTGAATGTCTTAGAAGTACCGACTCACAATGTAGCCTCTACCGCCTACATACACCGCCCAACCGTCGTATTCGATAAGCTCCTCAAAAGAACTTACCGACTGAATCAATCAATCACGGCCGTCAAATACAGAAATACATACGTCATCTGTATGTACGTTATATCCGTACTCCATACCCGATTTATACGCTATTTCAGCAATCTGCGCAACAAATACGTAAATACTGCTGTTCCCGATAACGACCTTCTTTATATTACACTTCGAATATGTTATTTGACGCTATGCTCGGTATCCGCATTAACCGCGCTAAACGCTTGTGATTTACCACACACCCCTATCGTGCCGACGATGCTCTATATCCGTGGCGAATCATAAAAATAGAGCCACCATATACTCCTTTTTGGGTGGGAGGCAAGCCGTATTCTCCTTCGCTAATTATGTTTTACCCCTTGTACCGAACAAATATAACAATTTATTACTTTGTCCAAATTTCGGGGGGGGGGAACTATACACCTAACTGTTTGAGCCATTTTTATTATATGTACGGAACTGTAACTGCGGCAGACCTTCGTTTCTGTTACTGTTTTTTGCCCTTTTTATACAAAAACAGTAATTTACCCTTACATTTACACTACAGCGAAACGAAAGCGGCGGTTTATTTTCGCTATTTTTGCAGTATAATTTTCCGACAAACTTTCTAATTCTTATGAACTCTGCGAATATTTTTCCCGAAAAATGGAATGAATTGGCGACAAAAGAACTGAAAGGCAAGTCGCCGGAAACGCTTATACGCCAATCCGCCGAAGGAATCGCCATTAAACCGCTGTACACGGCCGCCGACGCAGATGCATTGCAATTGCAGAATGAGATACCGGGTATTGCGCCGTTTACGCGAGGGCCTTACGCCACAATGTATGCGAATCGTCCATGGACTATACGTCAATACGCCGGATTTTCCACGGCCGAAGAAAGCAATGCGTTTTATCGTCGTAATCTCTCGGCCGGGCAGAAAGGACTTTCCGTTGCATTCGATTTAGCCACTCATCGAGGCTATGATTCAGACCATCCGCGCGTTGTCGGCGATGTGGGTAAAGCGGGCGTAGCCATTGATTCTATTGAAGATATGAAGATATTATTCGAGGGTATTCCGCTCGATGCAATGTCTGTTTCCATGACGATGAACGGTGCCGTAATTCCTATTATGGCAATGTTTATCGTCGCCGCCGAAGAAAGCGGCGTTCCGGCAAATGCACTTTCCGGCACTATTCAAAATGATATTTTGAAAGAGTTTATGGTGCGCAACACCTACATTTTCCCTCCTGCTCCTTCGATGAGAATAGTGGCCGATATAATTGAATATTCTGCCCGATTTATGCCCAAATTTAATAGTGTGAGCATATCCGGTTATCATATTCACGAAGCGGGCGGAAATGCAGTACAAGAGCTTGCTTTTACGATTGCCGACGGCTTGGAATATGTTCGCGCAGCATTAAGCAAAGGCTTGAAAATTGACGATTTTGCGCCGCGCCTTTCATTTTTCTGGGGAATCGGAATGAATTTTTTCATGGAAATTGCCAAACTTCGCGCCGGGCGTATTCTTTGGGCTGAGGTCATGAAGCAATTTAATCCGCAAAAACCTATTTCGTCGGCACTTAGAACTCATTGCCAAACTTCGGGTTGGTCGCTATCGGCACAAGACGCATATAACAACGTAATCCGTACAACTATAGAAGCACTTGCGGCTGTTTTGGGCGGAACTCAATCGCTGCATACGAATTCTTTCGACGAGGCTCTTGGTTTGCCAACCGACTTTTCTGCACGAATTGCCCGCAACACACAATTGATTATTGCCGAAGAAACCCGTATAACGGAAGTGGCCGACCCGCTAGGCGGCTCGTATTATGTGGAATCTCTTACAGCGTCACTTGCGGCCGAAGCGCGAAAATTGCTCGATACAATCGAGGAAGCCGGCGGAATGACAAAAGCCGTGCAAACGGGCATGCCAAAACGTTTGATTGAAGAATCGGCTGCAAAACGGCAAGCACGGATTGACCGCGGCGTTGAAATCATTGTCGGCGTGAATAAATATATTCCTGAAAACGAGCCGGATATAGCAGTTTTAGATATAGACAACGCAGCCGTCAGGAAACAACAAATAGAACGTTTGAATAATATCAGGGCTGCCCGCAATACAGAAAAATTGGAAAAATCTCTGAAAGATTTGACGGAATGTGCGCGTAGCGGCGAAGGTAATTTACTTGAAAAGGCCGTAGTTGCCGCACGGGCAAGAGCCACAGTAGGAGAAATAACAGAAGCAATGGCACAGATATTCGGCTATTTCGAAGCGCATACCACATTGGCGGGCGGCGCATACGGCTCGCAGTACGGCGACGATGCCGCGTTTGCAAATGCGCGAAAAAATGTAGAGCAATTTATCTCGAAAACAGGCCGCAGACCACGTATCTTAGTGGCAAAACTCGGTCAGGACGGACATGACCGCGGCGCACACGTAATAGCAACAGGTTTTGCGGATTTAGGTTTCGACGTAGACATAGGCCCGCTTTTCCAAACGCCGGAAGAAGCGGCGCGGCAAGCAGTTGAAAATGACGTTCATGTAATAGGTGTTTCAAGTCAAGCCGCCGGACATAAAACGCTTATACCTATGTTGATAGAAGCATTGCAACGTGAAGAAGCCGACGATATTATCGTCGTTGCCGGCGGTGTTATCCCGCCAAAAGATTACGACTTGCTTTATCATGCAGGCGTAAAAGCCGTATTTGGCCCGGGAACAAATATTGTACGTGCGGCACAAACAGTTTTGGACTGTATAATGGAAGAACAAGAAAACAACGAATCGGGCAAATAAATTTACGCCGAATTATTCCGTAAAATATTTTTCCGTAATTTTTCCGAATAATTTATTTTTACTTTCAAAGATAAATATGACCGATAAAGAATATTTGACGGAAGCATTTGAAGAGGCTTTCTACGGCGTAAGGAATGGTCTGGGCGGGCCGTTCGGTGCAGTTGTGGTGAGGCACGGCATTATTATAGGAACAGGTCATAACTCGGTTACATCGGCAAATGACCCGACGGCACACGCGGAAATAGTTGCCATAAGAAACGCTTGCGCCACAACAAATAATTTTCTTTTGGACGGGGCGGTAATTTATTCCACTTGCGAACCTTGCCCAATGTGTTTATCGGCAATATATTGGGCAAGAATAAAAACCGTTTATTACTGCCTGACTCGAAACGATGCGGAAAGAATAGGATTCAGCGATAATCATATCTATAATGAGTTAGGAATCAGCCTGAATAATGCTTCGATAAATTTAATACAAATCAATATACCGGCAGCCGACAAACTATTCGCGGAATGGGCAGACAAAAAAGATAAGATAGAGTATTAAGTTAATGATAATGCCGGGCTTATATGAATATCTCACATTATTTTCTAATTACATAGAGTTCAATAATTTATTACACAAATCTTCTGCAATTCATTGTTTGGTTTCTGATAGTGCGAAAACATAGTCCAAAATGCCTTCTTCCTTTCTTCTAAACTTCTCACAAATCTATTATG
>JADZAA010000025.1 GCA_020852855.1 Bacteroidota bacterium | reverse complement strand
GAAGTATTAGAAGTTTGTGCAGGTTTATGGAATTATTGTCTAACTAATTGATTTACAATGTAACAACTACTCTATTATCTTCTTGCGCATAAATTTCCATAAACGCTCGATTATATTTAAGTTCTGAGAATAAGCAGGCAAATAGACCGGCTCTGTTTTTGTGCCGTTTATCCAATCGTTAAATGCTCTGTTACGATAATATCGGGCATTATCCGATATTTTTCTAACCCCAAAAAACGATAACGCTGGACATAACGATATACCTTGCCGGAATCTACGCCTAAATAATCCGCTATCTTATCTGCCGGCACAGATTTATCCGACATCAGCAAAATTGTTGTCTTCACATACCCCGCCCGACCTCCAACATTACGTCAGGAGATTTCTAATTGCCGCCGCTCGCTATCTGAAAGTATAAAATTCATAAAACGAAATTACGCATTTCAGTCGAAATCATTGCAATCTTTTTCGGTTTGAGTATACAAGCCAAAATCATCGGGAACAAGGCGTAACATACAAAATACTTGCGACTTTACGACACCGAAAATTATTTTGACAGCCACTCTCCTCTTCTAAAATTTCAATGTTGCACATACACAGCCGGCAGTCATTAAGGTAGTCAAAAAAAACAAAGCCAGACAATATCAATAGCAACTGCCCCGTTATCTTAATCTCAATTTAGTTCGTCGCAATTTGCGATATTTGCATAGTAAAAGAGCAAATTCGTTTCTTTTTGATGTTAAAACACATATATGAAAAAAATAAAATTAATTCTTTTTGCGGTTGCATTGCTCTCGATATCGGTAGCCGTTAAAGTATTTTTCTTCCCCAACAAAACCGCTCCGCAAGGGAAACCCCAAGGCGGATTTGCAGCGGTAGCTGTTAACACATATATAGTCAAACCCGAAAAATTAGGAGACGCAATAGCTGTTTCCGGTACCGTATTGGCTAATGAAGAAGCCAACTTGGTATCCGAAGTGTCCGGCAAGATCATTTCAATCAATCTGAAAGAAGGGCAACCGGCTTCCAAAGGCGATTTGCTGGTGAAAATAAATGACGCAGACCTGCAGGCTCAATTTAAAAAGCTAATGTCGCAACTCGATTTAGCAAAAGAAAATGAAGCACGTATGAAAAAATTGCTGAATATAAAGGGAGTCAGCATAGAAGAATATGAAAGTGCGGTAAATGCATTAAATGCGGCACGGGCAGACATTGCCCTTGTGCAGGCGCAAATTGATAAAACGGAGATTCGCGCCCCTTTTGCGGGAACAGTAGGTTTAAAATATGCCGGCGAAGGGAGTTATACGCCCGTAGGGGTTAAAATTGCTTCCATTCAACAACTCGACCCAGTAAAAATAGATTTCTCCGTTCCCGAAAAATATGCAAGACAAATTACCAAAGGAGATGCGGTTAGTTTTACTGTACAAAGCGTTCCCGATACCTTTGAAGCAAAAATTTTAGCCATAGAGCCAAAAGTGGACATAGCAACACGTACTGTTCAACTGCGGGCTGTTTGTTCAAATAAAGAAAAAAAGCTACTTCCGGGCTCGTTCGCAAAAATTACGATTATACTCAAAGAATTGCCGAACAGCATTATGATTCCCACCGAAGCATTAATTCCCGCTCTTAAAGGCTATAAAGTATTTGTAAGTAAGAACGGAAAAGCCGAAGAATCTGCGGTTAACGTAGGCATACGAACAGAAAAAAGCATCGAAGTAGTTCGCGGATTAGAAATCGGCGATACGGTAATAACCACAGGTATTATGCAATTGAAAGCCGGTTCTCCAATTAAAATTATTGCTGCACAATGAGTAATTTTTCGCATACATTTATAAAACGCCCCGTACTTGCCATTGTGGTGAATCTTGCCATTGTTTTATTTGGAGCTATCGGTTTTACTTTTCTTGGCATTCGGGAATTTCCCTCAATTGACCCGCCCATAATTACAGTTCGCACTTCTTACACGGGTGCCAATGCCGATATTATAGAATCGCAAATTACCGAGCCGCTCGAAAAAGCCATAAACGGAATTGCAGGTATTCGTACAATTTCGTCGGCAAGCAATCAAGGCTCCAGTTCCATTACCGTAGAATTCGATTTGGGCGTGGATATGGAATCGGCCGCCAACGATGTACGAGATAAAGTATCGCAGGCGGTGCGACAGCTTCCCCAAGATATTGACGGCCTGCCCATTGTTTCCAAAGCCGATGCCAGCTCCGATGCCATAGTATCCATGACTATACGAAGCAATGCGCGAAGCCACATGGAAATAAGTGACTATGCCGAAAATATTTTGGCTCAACGCTTTACAACTATTCCCGGCGTAAGCACGGTGCAGATTTGGGGGCAGAAAAAATACTCCATGCGGATTTGGATGGATCCGTCAAAATTGGCGGCATATAAGTTAACCCCGTTGGACGTACAGCAAGCCATTCGCAAAGAAAACGTGGAACTTCCGGCCGGTAAAATTTCTGGCGATAAAACCGAACTTACCGTGAAAACTTCGGGGCGTTTGTCAAATGAATCTGAATTTAACAATCTGATTATAAGCAGCGATGCCGATAAAGTTGTTCGGCTGAAAGATATAGGCTATGCTGAAATAGGCCCCGAAAACGAAGAAACTATTCTAAGGGAATCCAATGTGCCGATGATTGGTATTGCGCTTGTGCCCCAGCCGGGCTCGAATTACATTGACATTACCGATGAATTTTACAGGCGCATGGAGCAATTGAAAAAGGAAATTCCGGAGGATTACACGCTTAATATCGCGCTTGACAATACCGAGTTCATTAAACGCTCGGTTACTGAAGTCGGCGAAACCATTCTGATTGCCATTGTGCTGGTTATTCTCATCATCTATCTTTTCTTCCGTGATTGGTTGGTGGCAATTCGCCCGCTCATTGATATTCCTGTATCGCTCATCGGCGCATTCTTTATAATGTATATCATGGGCTTTTCGGTGAATATACTCACGTTGCTTGCCATTGTACTGGCAACCGGTCTGGTGGTTGATGACGGAATTGTGGTAACGGAAAATATTTACAAGAAAGTGGAAGAAGGATTGTCGCCGCTCGAAGCCGCTTTTAAGGGCTCCACCGAAATATTTTTTGCCGTTATTTCTACTTCCGTCACCTTGGCGGCCGTTTTTCTTCCTGTGATTTTTATGGAAGGATTCGTAGGGCGACTTTTCCGTGAATTCGGAGTTGTAATTGCCGGTGCGGTGCTTATCTCAGCCTTTGTATCTCTTACGCTCACCCCGATGCTGAACGCTAAAATGATTCGGTCTTCGCATAAGAAAAGCAGATTTTATGAATTGACCGAGCCATTTTTTGAAGGTATGGAGAACATCTATAGAAATTCTCTGAATGCTTTCATGAAAAGGAGGCAAACAGCCTTTGTAATTATTCTGCTGTGCGCGGGTTTAATTATAGGTTTGGGTTATGTGGTGCCTTCGGAACTTGCCCCGCTCGAAGACCGGGGTTGGCTTAGAATGCAAATAACGGCACCCGAAGGAGCATCGTATGAGTACACCGATTCATTTATGAAGAAACTTACCCGGTTTATCAATGATTCTATTCCCGAAAAAGAAGTTTGCCTGACAGTTACGGCACCGAGTTTTGCCGGTTCCGGCGCAGTGAACACGGGTTTTATGCGCTTGCGCTTTTCCGACGCTTCCAAAAGAGAAAGAAGCCAGCAACAAATTGCCGATTATCTTTCCAAACAAACAAGTAATTTCTCGGAGGCACGCTCATTTGTTATTCAAGAGCAAACTATTTCCGCAGGTGGTTCCAGAGGGCTGCCCGTGCAATTTGTTTTGCAAGCTCCCAATTTTGAAAAGTTGAAAGAAGTCTTGCCTAAATTTTTGGACAAAGCTAATCAAAGCCCTGTATTTCAAGGAGTTGATGTAAATTTAAAATTTACGCGCCCGGAAATTTCCATTGCGATTGACCGAGATAAAATAAAAGATCTCGGGTTGTCGGCGGCAGATATTGCGCAGACATTGCAAACGGCATTCAGCGGACAGCGATTCGACTATTACATCATGAACGGTAAGCAATACCAAGTGATTGGGCAGGTAAGTCGGGAAAATCGCGATGCTCCGATTGATTTAAAATCGCTCTATGCCCGCAATAGTCGCGGCGAACTTATTCAGATGGATAATGTGGTAACGCTAACCGAGCAAAGCAACCCGCCGCAACTGTATCACTACAATCGTTATATGTCCGCTACGGTTTCCGCAGGCCTTGCTCCCGGAAAAACCATTGCCGACGGAATTAACGAGATGGAATCCATTGCGTCTTCTACCTTGGACGATTCTTTTTCCACGGCACTAACCGGAGCCTCGCGCGATTTTGTCGAAAGTTCATCTAATGTGATATTTGCATTTTTGCTGGCACTCGTGCTCATTTATCTGATGTTGGCGGCACAATTTGAAAGCTTCCGCGACCCTTTCATCATTATGCTTACAGTTCCGCTTGCCATAGCCGGGGCTATTCTCTCACTATGGTATTTCAATCAAACCCTGAACATTTTCAGTGAAATAGGCATTATTATGCTAATAGGATTGGTAACAAAAAACGGTATTCTAATCGTGGAATTTGCCAATCAACTTCAGGAAAAAGGAATGGGTATTGCAGAAGCAATACACGAAGCAGCCATCTTGCGCCTTCGTCCTATTTTAATGACGAGTATTGCCACGGTTTTGGGTGCAATGCCTATTGCGCTTGCACTCGGCGCAGGAGCAAAAAGCCGTATGGGAATGGGTATTGTAGTCGTCGGAGGTGTGCTGTTCTCGCTGGTGCTAACGCTGTATGTTATTCCTGCTATGTATTCTTATTTGTCTAAAAAGAAAAACGTTCATGCCGAAATATAAATTTGCCTTTTACATCGCTTGCATTTTTCTTTTCTCATTTACACGTGCATCGGCACAAGAGCAACTCACGCTCGAGCAAGCATTGGAAATTGTGTTAAAAAACAATTATTCCGTTCAAATTGCCGGAAACCGTGCGCAAATTGCCGACAATAACGCCTCTGCCGGAAACGCCGGTATGTTGCCGCGCTTTTCTCTGGGAGCGTCGGCAAATTTGGCAAGCAACGACACAAAACAAAAATTCAGCAACGGCACCGATGTAGATAAAGCAGGTGCTGCTTCTACCAATATAACGGCAGGATTAAATTTTTCGTGGACTTTGTTCGACGGCATGAAAATGTTTGCCGCCTACGATAAATTACAAGCTCTCAGCGAAGCCGAAAAGTTGAATTTGAAGATGCAAATTGAAAATACGGCAGCCCAAGTCATCACCTCCTACTATGCTTTGGTGAAGCAAAAACAGCTAATCATTGCTGCCGAAAACGGATTGCAACTATACGAAGAGCGAGCAAAAATTGCAGAAAAAAAACAAGAAGTCGGTACAGGTGCAAAATCAGATTACCTGCAAGCACAAGTAGACAAAAACGAGCAATTGTCCAATTATCTGACCTTGAAAAACGCAATGGCTCAATTGAAAGCAAATTTCAATACTTTGCTGTCGCGCTCTACGGAAACGGATTTTATTGTCAACGATTCCATTCCGTTAAACTACAGCCCGGCTTATGAAGATTTAAAAAACACCGTTCAAAAAAACAACAATCGGCTTTTATTCGGTCAAAAAAATATACAGATAAGCAAGCTGGCAATAAAAGAAAGCAGTTCTTCTTATTTTCCGACGCTAACTCTAAATTCAAACTACAATTACGGACGCTCACAGAATCAAGTGGGCTTTATTTTATTGAACCAAAATCTTGGCTTTACGGCCGGGCTTACCGCGGCTTGGGCTTTGTTCGATGGATTTAATACCGACCGGCAATCCGAAAATTCGCGTATTGATCTTTTAAATTCTCAACTTGCATTGGAAGAAACAAGGCTGGGCGTTGAAACTTCGCTTTTAACCGCCTACACAAATTTCAAAAACGCCATAGAACTGCTTAATTTGGAAGAAGATAACTTGAATCTGGCAGAAGAAAATGTATTGATGGCAATGGAACGCTTTCGTCTTGGAAATTTCACCACAATACAATTAAAAACCGCACAGCAAAGTTTGGATAATGCCCGTACACGATTGGTAAACGCGCGTTTTGCAGCCAAATCGCAAGAAATAGAGCTACGACGGCTAAGCGGAGATTTGGTGAAGTGATTGTTTTTTAAATTTTCACAAGCTATCGGAAAACCATGTATATTCTCGATCCATCGGTAAAATCGGTTTGGGGCATTGTTTCCTTTCTTAACAGAATGGCATTTTCAGTAAGTATTTTCTTTGCGGAAGCCGCATTGCGCTCGTTCGATGTTCTGCCGTTCCCTGTCGGTACTGTTTCCGGTTTGTCGCTTGTATTGGGATTGGCCTATACATTTATTATGCCTTCGCTCAGCTATCGCTATATGCGCTTCGATGTGCAAGGCGATGATTTGGTTTTGGAGCAAGGAGTTTTCACTCGTGTTCGCACCGTCATACCCTATCGCCGTATACAGCATACGGACGTGAGACAAGGCGTAGTGGAGCGTTTCTACGGATTGGCAAGCCTTGTCGTATACACGGCCGGCACTCGAACTGCGGCGGCCGTAATTCCGGGCTTATCGGCAGAGTACGCCGAAGAGCTGCGCAATCATCTAAGGCAATTCGCCGCAGAGGAGGATACGCTGTGAGCACCGAATTAATTGCGGGAAATTTTCGCCGATTGCACCCGCTAACCATGCTTTACGGAATAATAACAAGTCTGCCCGGCATGGCTTTTTCGCTGTATTTGGCATTAAAAAATCCCGGCGATCTTTTGTTTGTAATCATTGCGGCATTTTACGGACTGTTTTCATTGCCGTTTGTTATTTTGCGCTGGCTGTTTTTTCAATTTCAAATAACCCCTAATGCCGTAAATATTCACACGGGAATAATAGCACGGCAATATCGCAGCATACCTATCGAGAAAATTCAAAATGTAGAAATACGACAGAATTTCCTGCAAAGAATATTGGGCTTGGCGCAAGTTTCAATCGAAACCGCAAGCGTAGACCGAACAGCCGAGGGTAATCTGCAATTTGTCGGCAGTAGCGATGCAGAACATATTCGCAGTGCTTTACAGTCTTACAAACAAGGTGATAATGCACCCGTTTCCGAAGAAAAATCCGATATTCCAGTTTTTGGCATGAACGTGTGCGACGTTCTTATCGGCGGCATGATGCGTTTTTCGCCTGTTCTGTTTGCGGCAGCTTTTTCGGTGGCTCAATATTGGCAGGCATTATCTGGCAACGATGCATTTGGAATTTTCATGTCGGAAATTCGAGCATTGGAGGGCGGTGCGTTGGTATTAACTCTTGTCGGACTTATCGCCGGCGCCGCATTGTTTTCGTGGATCGGCGGCATAATTCTGAGTTTCAGCCGCTTCTACGGTTTTACGCTTTTCTTGCGCGACAATAAACTATACAAAGAGCACGGCTTGTTTGCTCGCTGGAAAGGTACGATACCGCTGCGTAAGATACAAATGCTGACCATTTCTGCTAATCCTTTGATGCGAACTTTCGGATTTGCTCGGCTTGAAATTCAGACCGCCGGCTTCGGTCGCGAGAAATCGGGCGCAGAAATAGCCGTTCCGATGGCAGATTTTAATCGGGTTGTTATGCTTGCGCACAATGCCTTCGATTTTTCGCTTCCCGATACATTTCGGCCTCTTTCGCCTTTTGCCATACGCCGCGCAGCCGTGCGCTATGCAACTTGGATTATATTATTGTGTGCAACTGCCGGTATTTTTTTATCGCCTTTTTTTTATTTTGGACTTTTCACGCTTCCAATTGCATATTTTATTGCATTATTGCATTATCGCTGGCGCGGCTACGCAATGGATTCTTTCGGTAACGTAATTGCGCGCAGCGGCTGGCTGAACAACCGAATTTCCATTATTCCGACCGGAAAAATTCAAACTTTTACAATTCGCCGTTCTTTTCTACAGCGCAGGCTGGGATTAGCCACCGTTATTTTGGACGTGGCCGCCCTTGCGTCGTTGCGCGACATTTCAATCGCGGACATATCGGCCGCAGATGCAGAAATTTTCACGGAAGAGCTGTCTTCTTTATCGAAAAAGCGTTACAAACGATAGAAAATATCCGTGCGTACATAATTTCCGATAGATTTTACGGGTATGTTTAAATTACAGAGCCTAATGACTGTGCTATTCGGCTTCGCTCTTCGGTTAATTGTTTTACGGTTGTCAATGTTGCTATTTCGTCAATTTCGGTGCTGTGAGTACGCAACTGTTGCTTTATTTCGGCAAGCTTACCTTCCAATTTTTGCAACCGCATTTTCAGAAGCGCATCGGTCATAACGCGGCGAACGTCTTCGGGTGCAATTTCCACATCGAAATCTCCCCATTTATCGCTTGGCGTTTCGCGCTTCATCGCCAATCCGGCAATAGCGTCGGCATCACCTGCCGTAAGATTTGCCGAATTAAGCAACCAGCCTATCGGGTCGTCCTCGGCGTTCGGAAATGCGGATATGCACGCAACAAGCAATCTTTTACCGCGCTCGGTCAGCATGGCTTGCGGTTGCAAATCCACTTTTTCAATCAAATAACGCAAAGCCTTCGGAACTGTAATCGCTATTCGCAGCACGGCACTTTCCTCGTTCGAGAGCGGCAACATATCCGCTTTTGCAACCGTTATTTCGTTCGCGTTAATTGCTTCGGCCAGCGGCGCGGCAGCGGTAGATTGAACGGATTGCAACTCATGCGTTTCATTGCGGCGTGCGGTTTCGCGCCGTACTTTGCTCAATTCATCGTAGATTTTATGTAATTCCCGCGAACTCAGATGCAACGAGTCGGCTATTTTAAGCATAAGCGCGTCGTGTTGCAAAGAGTCAGGCGTTTTTGCCACCATTCCTACAAGCGTTCTAAGCGACTCGGCACGTACCGGAGGTGTGTCGAATCCGCCGCTTTCGCGCAAAGATTCTATCATAAAATCCAAAAAGGTCAACGCCGAATGTAGCCTCCCGCGAAAAGCGTCCCCACCGCTTCGCCGCGTAAAACTGTCCGGATCTTCATTTATCGGAAGCCGTACTATACGAACATCAAATCCCGCTTCGACGGCCAATTCAAGTCCGCGTACAGTTGCTTTCGCGCCGGCTGCGTCGCCGTCATAAACTATGAATAATTGCTTGCAATATCTTCCGAGCAGTTGTAATTGTTCTTTGGTTAAAGCTGTGCCGCTTGACGCTACGGTATTGCGAAAACCGGCTTGATGCAAAGTCAAAGCGTCTGCGTAACCCTCCACAAGTATTGCATATCCGTCCGAACGAATTTGTTGTTTGGCCTGAAATAATCCGTAAAGTATTCGGCTTTTATCGTAGGTTGCCGATTGCGGCGAATTTATGTATTTGGGTTGGCCATCGGGTGCATTTTGTATGATTCGTGCGCCGAACCCTGCAATTCGCCCCGCTGCATCGTGAATCGCAAACATTGCGCGTCCACGGAACCGGTCGTATACTTTTCCGTTTTCACGACGAACGAGCAGTCCTGCATCGTCCAGCGTTTGGTCGCTAAACCCTTGTTTTCGCAGATGCTCGCCGATAATGTTCCAAGCATCGGGTGCATATCCGAGGGCAAAATCTTCCATCAGTTTTGCACCGAATTCGCGCTTGGCAAAATAACGCGCCGCCTCTGCTCCTTCGGGTGCCGAGAGGCAACGTACATAAAGTTTAGCCGCTGCTTCAAGTGCGCGCAATGCCGATTCTCGGCGATTTCGCGTTTCCGATTGCATCTCGGTTTCAACTTCGTCGGGCAGAACGATATGTGTGCGACGCGCCAAACTTTGCACAGCTTCTTGGAATGTTAGCCGGTGAAATTCCATCATAAACGTTATCACATTGCCGCCTTTGCCGCAAGAAAAGCATTTGAACAGGCCAAGCTCGGGATTAACGTGCATAGAAGGATGGCGGTCGTCGTGAAACGGGCACAATCCTACGAGGCCGCGCCCTTGCTTTTTTAAGCGGACAGCATCGCCCACAATTTCCACAATATCGGAACTGTGGCGCACTTGCTCTACAAGATGTTCGGGGTAGCGCATTTACGCTTTTATCAAAAATATTTTACAAAATATGCTTCAACCGACGGCTGGCTCGCTGTAAATTTCGATTTGTCGGTTTAATTAGTATTTTACCGATTATTTTTTTCTTAATTTGGGAGTTTTGAGTATAGTCGTATCACGAAAATCTATGAAAAAACTATACATAGCCCGTCATGCAAAATCCGATTGGCCTGTCGGTGTATTAACAGATTTCGACCGTCCGTTGAATGAACGCGGCCGTAATGACGCGGCACTTATGAGTAATTTTCTGCGCTCGAACCGCTTAATTCCCGATATGATACTTGCAAGTCCGGCGGTACGTGCGCTTACCACCGCTCGCATTATGGCCTCCGAGCCGTCCGGCAATGTAAAAACGCCGCTTATTACGGTGGATATGCTTTATATGACCGACGTTTGGCATACGCTCAAGGTAATTTCTACTATTGACGACGCACTTCGTTCGGCTATGATTGTGGGGCATAATCCGACGCAGACTCTGCTGGTAAATTATTTGACAAACGAAATGATTGACAGCGTACCGACTTGCGGCATAGTTATCGCAGAATTTCCGCAGGCCGATTCTTGGCAGGAAATTTCGCGCTCTACCGGCGTTCTTACCGCTTTTTACACCCCGAACAATTTTAACAAATAACCTTTTCGTATTTGAAACAATAAGCAGACAGCCGAAAAATTTCTTGCGGTTTTTTATGTATGCGGTGATTTAGGATTTTTTCGGCGTTTTGCAAAATCGGCAGAAAAACAGGCCGCCATTATTTACAATATCTGCACGGCAACAGATAAAAACAGAAAATTTACTGAAATTCAGACACAACAACCCGTAGGAATCTATTGGCGCATTTTATGTAACCAAAATTTTGTACAGATTCAACTTTCAAGCAACAATATCCGGTTGTTCAGAACCCTTTTACATCGCGGAACAGCTTGTATGCATCGTTAAGTTCTATTGTTTTTTGTCGGGCTGATTCTTGAAATTCTTTACTTTGCCCGGTAACTCGGTCGGGGTGGACTTGCATTATTTTCCGGCGGTATGCGGCTGTTATGCTTTCCGGCGAGGCATCGGTTGCTATCCCGAGTACAGCGGCAGCTTTACGAAGCAGTTCATCGTTTTTATTATCGCGCTTCGCATCGGCGGGCGGCTTTTTTTCGTCGCGTCGCCCAGCCTTGGGCTCAGTCAATTCCTCGATTATTCTGCGCAATTCATCATCATCAGAGCGAATAATACGCTCGGACGACTCTAAGGCAGTAACCTCATTGAAAGTAGCCCGGGCCATGCGCGATATTCTATTCCAAATCTGCCTCATTGCACCTTAAAAATTCGGCAAAAAATTACCCCGAAAGCGATGATATGCTCTATTTCTTTTTTACTGCGGATTTCTTTTCCGGTACTGCTTTTTTGCGAACAACCAACACAGGGCATCCGGCAAGCCGCAACAAACGATCGGTAACGCTACCGTACATAAAATGCTCTAAATTACTGTGTCCGTGCGTACCCACCACAATCATTGAGCAGTCGTTTTTCACGGCAAATTCCGTTAATGCGGTTGCCGGTGAGCCTTCCAAAATTACGGTAGAGCAATGCGCTTTCAGTTTTCTAAGAGTATGCGCCAAAGCATCAAGCTCGGCATCTACTATCTCGCGTGCGGCTTCTCGCGCTTGTTCTGCGGTCATTGCAATGAACGCTGTTCCTATTTTATCAGTCAAGAACTTGGAATTGAACACGTTATCGTCGGCCACGTATGCAAGTACGATGTTCGCGCCAAGCCCAACGGCAAGCGTGGCTGCATAGTTTGCAGCATCGGCCGAACATTCGGAAAAATCGGTTGCTACGAGAATAGATTGTGAAGCCATTGCGTTTTTTCAGAAAAAAGTTTAACGAATATCATTTTTTTCATAGTATGCAAAATTAGGCAAATTAAAGCAAGGTACGCCTAAATTTTGCGGCAGAATATCTCGACAGAGCGAGGAAAGTTCGGCGCGATTTATATTTCTGCAATCAGCCGTGCGAAAAGTCGCGTCATTTCGGGCTCGGCAACAGCCGCAGCTTTTATTACGTCTGCAAGCGACACTTCGGGTAATTCGTCGTGATAGCCTTCGTCGGTAATAATGGAAATGCCGAACACTTCCATTCCGCAATGACGTGCTGCCAGAACTTCCGGCACTGTACTCATTCCCACTGCATCTGCCCCGATTATATGCAAATAGCGGTATTCGGCGGGCGTTTCAAGATTCGGGCCCGGTACTGCAACGTAAGTTCCTTTGCGATATAATATGTTTTCTGTTTGTGCAATATTTTCTGCTATTGAAAGCAATCTGCGAGAATAAGCGCGGCTCATATCGGGAAACCGCGGTCCCAGCGAATCGTCGTTTGGCCCTATAAGCGGATTTGTACCAAGCAAATTGATATGGTCGGTAATAAACATCATATCCGAAGTTTTGAACTGATGATTCAACGCACCGCAAGCATTTGAAATCAGCAACGCTTCTGCGCCGAGTGCCCGCATAACTCGGACGGGAAAAACCAGCTGTTGCGCCGAATATCCTTCGTAAAGGTGAAATCTGCCCTGCATTGCAACAACACTTTTATCGCCAACTGTTCCGAATATCAGTCGTCCTTTATGCGATTCGACGGTAGAAACCGGAAAATTTGGAATATCTTGATATTCAATAACTTCCGTCTGTTCTATCAGTTCTGCCGTTTTGCCTAATCCTGTTCCGAGAATAACGGCTGTTTGCGGCATCTCTGCGGTTCGCCCGCGTATTTCAGTAACGGCTTCGGCTATGGCTCTGCGTTGCTCTTCGATTGACATTATCATAAAGTATTGCGAATAAAAATTACACGCTTCGCAAGCGTCGAAAAAAGTCTTTGAGCATTGTGGCAGATTCGTCCGCAAGTATTCCCGAACGTATCGAGCAACGATGATTAAGGCGCGGGTCGTCGGCTATTTCGTAAAGCGAGCGGCACGCACCCGCTTTTAGGTCGGCCGCTGCATACACAAGGCGTGGGATTCGCGCCAAAACTATTGCTCCGGTGCACATAACGCATGGTTCGAGCGTGGAATACAAAGTACATTCCAACAATCTCCTGCCGCCAAGTGTTGCGGCGGCCTCGCCTATTGCAAACATTTCTGCATGGGCGGCGGGCTGCCGTAGTTGTTCCACTCTGTTCCAGCCGCGCCCGATAATTCGCTCATTATGCACTATTATCGCGCCTATGGGAATTTCGCCCTCGTTGCGCGCCAAAGTTGCAAGTTCAAGAGCGCGACGCATCCAATAATTATCGTCGAACTGCATTTATCCGGCCACATAGTTATTGCGCAACAATACCGGCAATTCACGGCAGAACTTCGCATTGCCCTGCAAAATATCGTATCTTTCAGCCAAACTTTGCGGATATGTCCATTCTACTCTGTCGAATACTCGGTTTACAATTTCTCCCGACCATTCGCACACATGATAGAAAGAAACCGAGAACACACCGCCGTCGGGGTACGTTGTTTCCTCATTCCACAGCGAATTGCCTATACGCGCTTCAATTCCAAGTTCTTCGCGAAGTTCGCGCCGAACAGCCTCTTCGGATGTTTCGCCGGTTTCCACTTTTCCGCCCGGAAATTCCCACTTTAAGGCATATCGCGCACTTTTTGAACGGCGGCACAGCAATATCTCGCCATTGCGTTCAAGTACACCGACAGCTACACGAATGGACAAGCCGCTTGGATTTGTCATAAAAGTATTGCTTTTACAGACAGTTGATTTCCTGATACTTGCAAACGGACACGGACTACGAGAGCCGTGTATAACGCGATACACCTACAAAATTAGCATTGCATCGCCATACGCAAAGAAACGATAATCCTGCTTCGATGCCCTTTTATAGGATTTAACTAATAAATCAAGTCCGGAAAATGCCGACGTAAGCAAAAGCGAAGGCGTTGCCGGTTGATGAAAATTCGTTATAAAACGATTCGTAATTTTAAATTCATAAGGCGGATATATGAATTTATCGGTCCAGCCGCGATTGGGCTTTACCGCACCCGTAGTCAGCACACTCGATTCAAGGGCACGCACTACGCTTGCTCCTACGGCAAAAACGCTTTTTTTGGATTTTAACGACTTGTTGATAAGGTCTGACGAATCTTTGCTGATTTCAAAATATTCGGAATACATACGGTGCTTGGTCAAGTCTTCCACTTCTATATTCTCGAAAATCCCTTGACCGATATGCAACGTTATACGGGCTATGCGAACACCTTTTTTTTCAAGTTCGGCTATTATTTCCTCCGTGAAATGCAATCCGGCTGTCGGCGGTGCTATTGAGGCCAGTTTATTCGGATTTGCAAAAACGCACTGATACATTTCCTTGTCGAGTTCTGTAGGGTCGCGCTTAATGTAACTCGGTATGGGCATTTGGCCTATGCGGTCAATCACCTTATGCAGGTCGCCGTCGTAACTGAAGCGAACAGTACGCCCGCGCGAAGTCGTATTGTCTATTACTTCGCAATAAAAGCGATTGTTGTCAAAGTAAATTTTATTGCCTATGCGTACTTTTCGCGCAGGTTCTACGAGAACGTCCCATATACGCTCGGCGGCTTTCAGTTCGCGCAGCAACATAACCTCAATTTTAGCATTGGTCTTCTCTTTTTTGCCGAAAACTCGCGCCGGAAATACTTTCGTATCGTTTATGACAAGGCAGTCGCCTTTTTGAAAATACTGTATAATGTCGGTAAAAGTTTTGTCTTCGACCTCCCCCGTTTGCCGATTGACAACCATTAGCTTTGCCGAATCGCGCGGATCCGCCGGGAATTTCGCCACCGTCGTTTTTGCGGCATACCGAAATTCTGATAGTTTCATGCCTTGTTCCTAATTGTTTAAAATTTTAACATTGCGTATAAATTGCGCCGTTTGCCTTGCCGGTGCGGTTTACGGAGAACTTATAGGTTCAATCTGAAGTATTGCGTAATTTTGCGACAAAACTATTCCATACGCCATAAATTATTACTCCGACTGAAAATATTGCGCAAATGTACAATATTCGACGTGGGGTATGCAACAGTTTTTTCGGTTTTCACGCTATTTCTGCATTTATCTGCGCATTTCAGCATAGTTTACTCGGGTGTTCGTTATATTGTTGCGCAACCAAGCCGCTAAAATCTCGCTTAATATATGCCCAAACATTTCAACCTCGAGTCAAGTTATTCGCCCGCCGGCGACCAGCCGCAGGCTATTGCTCAATTAACGGAAGGATTGCTTCGCGGCGATAAATTTCAAACCTTGCTCGGCGTAACCGGCTCCGGCAAAACATTCACCATGAGCAATGTTATTGCCAATACACAACGCCCTACATTGGTAATTTCTCCTAATAAGACGCTTGCGGCTCAACTTTATGGCGAGTTCCGCCAATTTTTTCCGCAAAATGCAGTAGAATTCTTTATAAGCTATTACGATTACTATCAGCCCGAAGCATATCTGCCGACAAGCGATACGTATATCGAAAAAGATTTTGCGATAAACGACGAGATTGACCGCTTGCGGCTTCGGGCTACAAGCGCACTCGTGGAAGAACGGCGCGACGTTATCGTAGTGGCTTCCGTTAGTTGCATCTACGGTATCGGAACGCGAGAATCGTTCGCGGCAATGACTTTAACGCTTCAAACAGGCAAGCGCATCGAACGCAAAGACTTGATTAGACGATTGGTTGATATGTACTATTCGCGCAACGATTTCGAATGGCAACGCGGTACGTTTCGCGTTCGCGGCGACATTATTGACGTAATGCCCGCTTATGAGGAAACGCAGGGAATCAGAATCGAAATGTTCGGCGACGAGATAGAGCGACTAAGTTGGATAAGCCGTACAGAGGGAAAAATACTCGAAAACGTAGAGTCAATCACATTTTACCCTGCTCGCCAATTCGTTTCCACCGCGCCCGAACTTGCCCGTGCAATGGGCGCAATACGCGACGAACTGCATGGCCGACTTAAAGAATTGCGCTCGCAAGACAAGCTTTTGGAGGCGCAGAGATTGGAGCAAAGAACGCTTTTTGACCTCGAAATGCTGAAAGAAGTGGGCTATTGTTCGGGCGTTGAAAATTATTCAATGCACATAGCCGGAAGAAATCCGGGCGAACGCCCCTCATGCTTATTCGATTATTTTCCGAAAGATTTCCTTCTTATTCTCGACGAAAGCCACGTTACGATTCCGCAACTGCGCGCCATGTACAACGGCGACAGAATGAGAAAGCAAACGCTTGTGGAGCATGGTTTCAGGCTTCCTTCCGCATTGGATAACCGTCCGATGAAATTCGATGAAATAGAATCGCTTATACATCAAACCGTTTTCGTAAGCGCAACGCCCGGCGACTATGAATTGCAACAATGCAAAGGTGTAATCGTCGAGCAGGTTATACGCCCGACCGGACTGCTTGACCCATGCGTGGAAACGCGCCCCGTAAAAACGCAAATTGACGATTTGCTGCGAGAAATACGCCTGCGAATTGCCAAAGGCGAGCGAACGCTTGTTACTACTCTTACAAAACGTATGGCTGAAGATTTGGCGGAATATCTCGCCAAATTATCTGTGCGCGTAGCTTATATTCATTCGGAAATAGACGCTCTTGAACGTGTGGAAATATTGCGCAATCTTCGTCTGGGCGATTACGATGTTTTGGTAGGCGTCAATCTGTTGCGCGAAGGTCTGGATATGCCCGAGGTTTCGCTGGTTGCCATACTCGATGCCGACAAAGAAGGCTTTCTGCGAAGCGAAAAATCACTTATGCAGGTTGCGGGGCGCGCCGCCCGTAATGTCAACGGCTTGGTCATACTTTATGCCGATAAAATAACGCGCTCTATGCAGACGCTTATATCGGAAACGGCACGAAGACGCGAGATTCAAACGTCGTATAATCAAGCCAACGGAATAAATCCGGCAACGGTGTATAAGTCCGTAGAGGAAATTTTGCGCGCAACGACGGTGGCAGATATTCAGGAGCAACGCGGCAAACGCATAAATGACGAAAAAAAAGCACAAATGCGCAAAGCAGCCGAGCCTATACTGAAATATATGACCGACGAACAGCGCGAAGAACTTGTGGAACAACTGTTTACGGAAATGAAAAATGCTGCGCACGACCTTGACTTCGAACGTGCGGCTGAGCTGCGCGACGAAATACAAAGACTGCAATTATTAAATGAAAAGGCGTAAATTCGCTTCTGTTTACTATGTGATTCCGCCACACGTAAATCGTAAAAACAATAAATGGCGGAACAATTTATCAAGGAACAACCTTTATGGCGATATATATAACCTCCGATTGCATTAACTGCGGAGCCTGCGAGCCGGAATGTCCGAACACGGCAATTTACGAGGCAGGCGCAATATGGGAACTCAACGGTAAAAAATACGAAGACTCCACGTCGCCGGGCGGCTACAACCGCGACTTTTGGTCGGCCGAATATTATTATATCGTACCGGATAAATGCACCGAATGCAAAGGGTTCCACGATGAGCCGCAATGCGCGGCCGTATGTCCGGTGGACTGTTGCCTGCCCGACCCGCTGAATGTGGAAACGGATGAGCAATTATTCGCAAAAGTCAAGTATTTGGATAGTATTGACATAAAGCGCAGACGTTGAGCAATCATTTTTTTTCACCGTTGCGTTTTTATGCGCAATATTAAGCGCGGCGAAATTTTGATTGTTCAACGAGCAACTTACAATTTATCGGCATAGTTTTTTGCATTATTTTTCAAGCAAAAAGTGCCTGTAAATTATTCCGGCAATTTATCGGACTGCCTTAATTTACCGTCGCAACGCTTTATTTTTCAACTTCTTATCCCTAAAAAACGTGTATTCCGTTTTTCAACAACTGCAAAATTTACTCCGCGAGCGCATTCTGATTATTGACGGCGCAATGGGAACAATGATACAGCAGCATAATCTCGATGAAAGCGGTTTTCGCGGCGGCGGAAGCCATATTCATGACGAAATTCACGAGCGTATATGCCGTCATAATCACAGTTTGCAAGGCAACAACGATATATTATCGCTGACACAACCGGATATAATCAAAAATATTCATAGGCAATATTTAGCGGCCGGTGCGGATATTATCGAAACCAATACGTTCAGCTCAACTCGAATAGCGCAAAGCGATTACGGATCGCAAGAATTTGCCTACCACATAAATTTTGCGGCGGCAAAAGCAGCAAAAGAAGTCGCGGCCGAATTTTCTACCGAGGCACGGCCGCGCTTTGTGGCGGGAGCAATCGGACCGCTAAATAAATCTCTGTCGCTGTCGCCCGACGTGAATAATCCGGGTTTTCGTTCCACAACTTGGAATGAAGTTGTAACTACTTATTCCGAAGCAATTTACGGATTGCTTGACGGCGGTGCCGACATTTTGCTGATTGAAACGATTTTTGATACACTGAACGCCAAAGCCGCCATATACGCTGCCGCAGAAATATTTGCAAAAACGGGAGCAAAAACGCCCGTTATGCTTTCGGGAACTATAGTGGATATGAGCGGCCGAACTTTGTCAGGGCAAACCACAGAAGCATTCTGGAACTCCGTAAGCCATTGCCCTAATTTACTTTCAGTAGGGCTTAATTGTGCTCTCGGAGCCGAGCAAATGCGCCCTTTCATAGAGGAATTGTCGCGTGTGGCCGATTGTTTCACGAGTATTTATCCGAATGCGGGGCTGCCGAATGAAATGGGCGGATATGATGATACGCCCGAAAGAATGGCTGAAATTTTGGGTGAATTCGGCACGGCCGGATTTTTCAATATTGTAGGCGGTTGCTGCGGCTCAACTCCAGAACATATTGCCGCGATAGCCGAAGCTGTAAAAGCATTAACGCCGCGAGCTATTCCCGACCGCCCCAAATATATGCGGCTTTCCGGTTACGAACCTTTTGAATTGCGCCCCGATACGAACTTCGTTAACGCAGGCGAGCGCACAAACGTAACGGGGTCGGCCAAATTCGCCAAACTGATAAAAGAGGAAAAATACGACGAAGCACTATCGGTGGCGCGGCAACAAGTTGAAGCAGGCGCACAGATAATTGATATAAATATGGACGAAGGTCTGCTTGATGCGGAGGCAGCCGTCACCAAATTTTTGAATTTAATTGCCGGCGAACCCGATATTGCCAAAGTTCCGATAATGCTCGACTCCTCGAAATGGAGTGTTATAGAGGCCGGTTTGCAATGCACGCAAGGCAAATCCATAGTCAATTCGATTTCTATGAAAGAAGGCGAAGAGATTTTTATCGAGCAGGCGCACAAAACGCGGCAATACGGTGCTGCCGCTATTGTTATGGCTTTCGACGAGCAAGGGCAAGCAGATTCTTTCGAGCGTAAAATTGCTATATGCGAACGTGCATACCGTATTCTTACCGAACAAGTAGGATTTCCGGCCGAAGACATTATTTTCGACCCCAATGTTTTTGCAATAGCCACAGGTATAGAAGAGCATAATAATTATGCGGTTGATTTTATTCACGCCACGAAATGGATAAAAGAAAATCTGCCGGGAGCAAAGGTTTCGGGCGGAATTTCCAATCTCTCTTTCTCTTTTCGCGGCAATGAGCCGGTACGACGCGCAATGCATTCGGTATTTTTGTACCATGCCATTCGTGCAGGCATGGATATGGGTATCGTAAACGCCGGTCAAATTGATATTTACGATGAAATACCGAAAGATTTGCTGGAATTGTGCGAAGATGCGATTTTAAATCGTCGTCCCGATGCTACCGAAAGACTGACGCAGTTTGCCGAAGAGCTTAGAAACAGCGGCGACGGCAAAGCCGCAAAAAACAAGGAAGACCAAGCATGGCGTTCCGAGGCAGTCGAAAAACGCTTGCAACACGCACTAATCAAAGGAATCGACACTTTTGTGGAACAAGACGTGGAAGAGGCGCGAACAGCCTGCGGCTCGCCGCTCGCCGTCATAGAAGGGCCGCTTATGGACGGCATGAACATTGTGGGCGATTTATTCGGCGCGGGTAAAATGTTTCTGCCGCAAGTAGTTAAGTCTGCACGTGTTATGAAAAAAGCAGTTGCTTATTTACTTCCGTTTATGGAAGCCGAAAAGGCCGCCTCCGGCATAGAATCGAAGCCTAACGGCGTTATTCTTATGGCAACGGTAAAAGGCGATGTTCACGATATCGGAAAAAATATTGTTGGTGTGGTGCTCGGTTGCAATAATTACCGCGTAATTGACTTGGGAGTAATGGTTCCGGTCGAGAAAATTCTGGACCATGCAATTATGGAAGATGCGGATATTATCGGCGTTTCAGGTCTGATAACTCCGTCTCTCGACGAAATGGTTCGCATAGCAAAAGAAATGGAACGACGCAAAATGAATAAACCGTTGCTTATAGGCGGTGCCACAACTTCGCGTACGCACACGGCAGTAAAAATAGAACCTTCGTATTCCGGTCCGGTTGTGCATGTTCTCGACGCATCGCGGGCTGTACCGGTGGCCGGAAATTTAATAAATACGGAAACATCGTCGGGATTCGTATCTAAAATCAAGGCCGAATATGCCAAAGTACGCGAGGACTATGCGCGACGTTCCAACGAAAAAAACTTAATTACGCTTGCAGAAGCACGTGCAAATAAACTAAGACTTTGGAGCAATGAATAATTTACGGTTTATTGTGCAATAATTTATCTCGTCGAATTAGTTTTTGTCATATTTTTTCAAATCAATGCGCAATTATTTATTCGCAAACTAAAAAAATAACTTTTTCATTCAATTCCACAGAGAATGTAAGTAATTATGAATAAACCGATTTACGATTTTTTCACAAACGATCATCGGCGTGTGGAAAAACTGCTGGACAAAGCAACGGAAAAAGACGGTGAAATACAAATGGAATATTACCAACAATTTCGCGCCGGTTTATTGAAGCACATAAAAATGGAGGAGAGAATTTTATTCCCGGCCGCACAGAAAGCCAATGGCGGCGTTCCATTGCCGCTTGCCGCCAAATTAAGGCTTGACCACGGCGCATTAACGGCTTTGATGGTTATTCCGCCTACGCCCGATATAATAAAAGTTCTGCGGTATGTGCTTGAAAAGCATGATATTTTAGAAGAAGAGCCGGGCGGAATGTACGACGTATGCGAGAATTTAACGCAAGGAGAAACGCAAGCGATATTGGAACAATTGGAGAATGCGACAGAAGTGCCTATGCAACCGCACAATGCGGCTGTTTATGCCTTTGAATCCGCAAAACGCTCGTTGGAAAGGGCCGGATTTAAATATGATGAATTAGTAAAATAAATCTTTGCGGTAAATAATTTTTCGATAGATTCTTACTTTTGAATTTTCACCACAAATACGGGACAATGTGCCTTGCGCAGTACGCGCTCGGTTGTGCTACCGAAAAGAAAATGTTCGAAGCCGCCGCGCCCATGCGTAGCAATACAAATAACGTCGGCATTATTATCCATAGCATAAGAAGTTATGCAATCCGACGCTTTGCCGTGTGCAATTGTGGCAGTTACCGGAATTCCTTCGGCTTCAATAGAGGTTTTCAGCGTTCCAAGGTCGCGTTCTGCCGCTTTCACAAACTCTTTTTCAACGTCAATAAAACCTACCTGCGCATATCCCCAATCCACCGGATAAACCATAGGCTCTATTACGTGTATAAGATGCAACGCACCGCTTGAACTGCGTGCCAGCTCTTTGGCATAACCGAGTGCATTCTCCGCATGAGGAGAAAAATCGGTGGGAACAACGATGGTTTTGAATTGAATCACGGTAAAATACTCCTTGTGTACTTATGAAAGGATTAGCCGAAAGGCTATATTGCAAATATCGTAATTTTCCGCTGAATTACCAATGTTTTGTTTCAGGTTCTTGAAATTGTTTTATACAGCGGACCGATGAATATAGATTTATCGGATGCCTTTGATTATTGAATTCATCATTTTACATTAAAAGCAATGATAGCAATTTATAGAACTATCGCCTTTCTTTCTTTATACTCGTTCATAAATAATCTGAACTTTGCATCCGAATGAGTTTTTCTACAATCAAAAGAAATGATGCAAAGAATTATACTTTGATTAACCGCAAATATATGTGCATAGTAACGAAATCTCCGTCTATTGTTTTATAAATTTTAATGTAGGTGCGGTATTATTTTTCGATCGGATATAATATAATCCGCTTGATAATTTTAAAATATCAATAACCGTAAGAGGTTGATTTATACCGACCGTTTTAACTATTGAGCCCATTGAATCATAAATTTGTACAGTGTCCGTATCAAATTGTTGCAACGGAGATGCTATTGTCAATTTTTCGGAAGTCGGATTTGGAAAAACCTTTAATTCTGCCCCGCTTGCTTGCTCTTGAACAGATGTAATACAATGCGTAAATGATTTAAATAGAAAATACGCCGGTTTTTCAGTTGCGGTTGTACCGTCAATCAGTCCCGATTTTGAATGTGCCGCATTGGACGAACCTTCAATCAATTTAAAATAATAGGCTTCTTTAATTTGCAAACTGTCTAATTTTTTAATGTATTGATAAAGCCTATTTGCCTGATACGCCTCGGAGTACGCTTCGTAATTCATATTTGGGCCGCCAAATTCCGAAACTATAATAGGTTTGTTCACTTTTTGTAAAAAATTCAAATAATATTTGTCCCATTGCTCGACATCATCATAAAGATGTATGTCAAGCATATCGTATTGTGCATATTGAAGAACGGAATCAATTCTTTTTATTATGGTTTGTACTGTGGGAGTGGAACAATTAACGCTTAGAAATGTAGAATCAAAATAATTTCCGTCATCGTCATAAAAAGAGGAAACATACCCGTTGCAACCTGCCATAAATCTTAAAGATGCACTCGTAAAGCCACCAAGAATAAATTTAGTTAATGGAGAATTAATCCGTACAGAATTATAAACAGTATTATTAGCAGCAATAAAATCGCCTGCGTTTCCAATATACCAATAACTCGATTGCCATTCGTTTCCAAATTGAATTTTTGCAATTTTACCGGCATATCTTTTAAGCAAAGAATCAATATAGATTTTAAAATCGTTGTTGTCATTAAAAACACAAGATTTTTCATTTTTCGCAGAAGAGCATGCCCAAGACGGTACATTTGATTGAATGGTTAAAAGAATTTCGTAATTATTTTCAAATGCCCAATTTATTCTTTCGTCCAAAGGTTTCCAATTGAAATTACCTTTTGTTGGCTCTCTTAAAGCCCAATCTTCCGCAAATCTTATTTTGTTTACTCCGAGAGTGTTCAAATGCGTATTTGCAAATGACCTTTGAGAATTGTCGGAAACCGGCGGGAATGAAATTCCAAGTTTCAAGTAAGTTAAACAGGTGTCTTGGGCATTACTTGCCCCTGCGGCAAGCAGAAACAATATAAATACAATTATTTTCTGTGTCATATTTTGTGTTATTAATTTTCGGATTTTTTTGCAAAATCAATCATTAGAGTTGTTGCAGCGTATTAAAATCATTTATTTTAGCAGAGAATTCAATGCCAATCACCATATATCAATACAATGAAAACCGGCACTTCAGACTTGACGACAGACCGTAAGTGACGTTCTGCAATAGGCTTAGATAATGATAAATTCTTTGCGCTACTACCATTGTTCGTCGGGCTTTTTTTCTTGCGATTTTACCGCATAAAAAATCGGGCTGTACGCAAAAAAAGCGCACAACCCGACGCAAGTAAAGTAAAACAATAAACGTCAGCGCACTATAAGCAAGCGTGTGGCGGCTGTTCCGTTACCTGTTACAATTCTGCAAGTATATGCACCGGCAGACAGTCCGGCAGAGTTCAAACGGAATACATAGCTGCCCGCCGCAAAGAAACCGTCGGCTATGCTTCCAACCGTATTTCCGGCGTGGTCAATCAGCGTTATTGACGCATTTACGTCCGAATCGAAAGACACGGACAATGAAGCATTGTCGGCAAAAGGATTCGGGAAAGCCTCGAGCGAATTAACAAAATCCGGACTGTATTCAACCGAATTGGCATTGAGCGTAACATCGTTATCGTCGCGCGGAACCAATTTGAAATTACTGAAGCTGAAATACATAATGCCTTTAATCGAAGAGAGTTTTTCGCCGCGTTGCAATACGCGCTTGCCGGCGGCGGGAGCAGTTGCCAAAGTGGTAGAGCCTTCATCGGTTTCCACGCGCATTTTGGCTTGATTTTCGGCTCCGCTGTTGAATTTTGCTTCATCAACAATATTAAATTCCCCGAAATTTCCGCCGGTGTCCGCATTTGTATCGGCAACAGCAACGTTTTTGAACTCTACAAGCATACTTTCCCAGGGTTCTACGGATTGATTACCTGCGGCTTTACCGGAGAAATCGGCCGTTGCCGCTTGATGATAGCCGGGCATGGCATTGCCCGTAGAAATTAGCGATACGCCGGCATTTTCAATAGAATCGAGTGCCGTTAAATTAAAATTTTCGACAATAACACCTTTCACTTTAATTTTATCGCCACGGCTGAATGCACGGATTTTTGCGTTTGGAGAATCTGATTTTAAATAAAGAGCCGAATATCCTTCTGCCCCGTCCTGAATATACACACGCGGCTGCGAAAGAGTTCCCGTTTTTACAATATCGGAAGCCGAGGCCGTTACAATGCCCTCGAGAGTTACCCAATAACCTTGATAAACGGAATTTCCGTTGCGGGTAAATTGTTCGCGCACGTCGGCAATTACGGCCGTGCGGTCTAATACGCGATAAAAAAAGTATGATGTATCAACAGAGGGTACGGACACCTTAAAATCAGCCGCATCTGTAGCAGATATTTTCCAGCGAATCAAAGAGTTAGCCGCTTGGGGCGGAATTGCGGCCGCATACGTCGTATCGTTAATTTTTGTTGCGGCTATGCTTTGTCTTGCACCGCCGTCGACCGTATAATAAAATGTTACCGCAGTAATTTCGGCAGCACCTTTGCGCACTATTGCACCTACGGGAACAGTTTCGGAAGAAGTCGGGAAGGCATTAACGCGCGGGCTGCGAACTATTCCGATTGTAGGTGGCACGGCACTTTCATCGGCTTTTACATCGCCCGGAAAAACCGGTGAAATCATAAACGGAACAGGTTGCCCGCCTAAATTATTAGACGTGATATATCCTCGTACAAACGATAAACGCTGTCCTTCGGGCGGCGGAATGAATTTGTTGATAGGTTGTCCGGTATTGAAATAATTCGATTGGTCACGCAAATACATTTGATTGCCGTTTTCGTCCTGCAAAATAACTGTAGTGCGGCCGCTGCTCATATTTTTCACTACGCTGACCACATTTACATTATTAAGCTCAACCTGTATTCCGGCATATTTAGCACCGGTTGCAATTTGCGGTGTACCGGGAACTGTTCCGCTTACGAAATCGGATATTTTTACTTGCGGCGGCGGCGGAATTTCCATGCCGTCGTCAATAAATTCAACTTTGGTATTGGCAAGCATTTCAAATTGGCTTATTCCAAGTCGTCCAGCCGGAAAATTCGTAACTCGCCCTGTTATTTCCACGAGTTGCCCTATTTGCAAACGACTGAACTTTGAATCGGAATTCGAAGTGTCGCAAATAACGGTAATTCCCGAATATTCTTTTGCAGCGGCAATGTTTTCGTCTATTAAAAACACAGTCCAATTTTTGTTGCCTGCAATAAGTATTTTTTGCATCGAATCGGGAAATTTCACAACGGGCGGCACAGCCACTATCCCGCGCAAAACAACCGTATCGCCGTTGTGCGGCGAAATAAGCGAGCCTGCATTTACGGAATCGGCCGGCAGGCGCATAATATCTTGAACGCTTGCCTTCGGATATTGCGCAAAAGCGGCGGCAGCGCAAAAGAACATTAACAAAAGAAGCGAATATTTCATAAAAAGACCTTGTATATTGTTGGAAAAGCCCGTTATTTCAAAATCATTATTTTACCGGTTTTCACTTTGCCGGAGTTTAAGTCTTCGGCGCGAACAATATACAGCCCGGGCGCGACGGCTTGGTCACCGTCGGAAATAATGTCCCAAGCATGTATTCCGCCGCCGAATTGCGTTTTAGTGCTGTTTGTCTGCTCAAACCATTGTATCGTCTGCCCTTGCGATTTGCCCGCTTCGTGCAAAGCCGAATAGATTTTATCGCCCGAAACCGAAAATACGGTTATCTGCGCACGCTCCGGCAAATTGTAAAAATATACTTTACGTCCGCGTTCAGCGTTCGTCCGTGCATCCCAAGCGGCGGCTGTATAATACGGATTCGGAAAAATACCGAGTTCTGCGGCCGTATCGGCTGCGGAAACAGGTGTTCCGGTAATAATATTTGTAGAAGTTTCGAGCGTAGATGTTTCAAGCGACGGCAGTCCGTCGTTCGGTTCGCCGTTGCTGAACGACGTAATCGCAACGGTATACAACCAGCCGTCAAGCAAATGCGGGATATTGTAACGATATGTGTAGCCAATAGTATCGCCGTCGAAATATTTTTTTGCGGGATTTCCGGCCGCATCTGTAATTCGAGCTTCATCGAAACCGTTATCGTAAAACAAACCGTTGCCGGGTTTGTCAAAACTTGCCGCAAGTTTCAGTTCTGTTATGCCTCGTGTATCGTCGCCCGCATTGGAGCGGTATATTCTGTAACCTTCAAAGTTTTTACGATTGGTAATAATATCGGTTGAATTTTCCGCATTATCCGCCCAATACAGAGTTGCCGCGCCTTGTGCGGTTTCCACACGAAATTTAGGCGAAGGCGGCGGTGCGGGCAACAGGTAGCGAACGATTGAGCCGTCGCCTTTAATATCCGTTTCATTGCTGTCCAATTTATTGTTGCCGTTTGCATCCGAACCGTTATATGCACGCTGCGCCCAATCTGCATTTTTATACAAAATTCGGCGCGTAGTTTCATTATCGGCTGTTTGCGCTCCCGGCTTTTTTGCAGCAATAACAGCAAAGGCAAATTTGACCGAATCGCCCGGATTAAGGCGCGGATACGGTCCGAAAGAAATCATTTGCGAACGGTTCAGCGGTTTGGCCAATTGTTCTTTTGCGTAATCGAGCGTTACTTCATTTAGGAAATTCGACGAAAGCCGCCGGTATTTTGCTTCATCGTCTGCGGGGCTTTGCTCCCAAACATCGCCCGTTGTATTGCGGAAACCCCATGTATTGAAATGCGTGGAAGCGGCGGACGGTTCTGCACCGAGCAATTTAACGCAAACATAATTATCGGCCAGACCATTATCGCCGGCTGCGTCCCATTCGCCCATCATACTAAGCGAATCTATAATAAAATTACCGCCGGCCGAATAAAATGCCGACCCCGACGGACGAGTAATTTTCGTGTTGCGCACAACCAAATCTGTCCAAAGTCCGAAGTACAAACTGTCTAACGGTTTATCATATACATTTTTGACCGAATACGATAATATCACGAAATAATCGGCATAAGGGAAATTCCAGCAATACGACTCGAAATGCACGGCAAGACCAAGCGGGTCGGTATGCAACGGGATTTTTTGATTTAATTCGGGAACAATAAGATTGGTATCGGTAAAATCAGCTGTAAAGTCTTGATGGGATATTGCTTTAGGCGAGTAATACGGGCTTGCGGGCAAAGATGAACGTTGCGTTATATACTGAAAATCGGAATTGGTAAATTCAAAGCCTTCGGAAAGATTGCGCGTGGAAGTAACGTCGACAGCAGCCGACGAAACGGCAATTTTTCCGCCATTTTTTACGGCACCCACCCATAATCCGCCCAAGAACATATTCTCAATGCCGCTACCGCGCGGATACTCGCAGGAAACTATACCGGGCCAACCTGCAAAACCGCTTCCCACAGTGCCGAAGCTGCTTAATGTCAGCCGTATATTCCCTGCATCGGCTGTTTTTTGCTGTTCGCCTCCGGCTTTGGCAGCAAGGTACGATAAGAGCAAAAAAATCAAGAAAAAAGTATAACGCTTCATTTTTCGATTGCCGGAAAATCAACAATTACCGTAAATTCGGCGTTTCTGTTTTCGGATTGTCTTTCACGGCTCTTTCGATATAATCAATCAATGAGTGTATCACTTTTATATGAATTTCCTGCGCTCTGTCGGCATAGCGCGAATATGGTGCGCGAATTTCAACGTCGCATAGCGAAGCCATTTTGCCACCGTCTTTGCCGGTAAGCCCCACAACGCTCATTCCCTTTTGCCTGGCGGCTTGAATTGCACGTAAAACGTTGGGAGAGCTGCCGCTTGTACTGATCGCCAAAAGCACGTCGCCGCCGTTGCCGAGTGCTTCCACATAGCGCGAAAAAGTAAATTCGTAGCCGTAATCATTGCCTACGCAGGCTATATGCGAAGCGTCCGAAACAGCAATGGCAGCAATAGCAGGGCGGTCTTCGCGGTATCGGCCGGTAAGCTCTTCGGCAAAGTGCATTGCATCGCACATCGAGCCGCCATTGCCGCAACTGAGTATTTTTCCGCCGGATTTTATCGCATTTGCCATAATTTCACCGGCACGTTCAATAGCAATGAAATTTTCGCCGTTTTCGATAAATTGCCGTAAAACATCGGCCGCTTCAAGAAAATGTTCGCGCATCAAATCCATATATGTCAATTATCCTCTTCGGTGGTTTTATCTTCGAATAATGCTTCTACAAAATCAGACGGATTAAATTGTTGCAGGTCATCTATTTTTTCGCCTACGCCGATATAACGCACGGGTAATTTCAGTTCATTTGCAATGGCTATCACTATGCCGCCTTTGGCCGTTCCGTCAAGTTTTGTCAGGACTATTCCCGTAAGTTTTGCAACCTTGGCAAATTCCTTTGCTTGTTGCAATGCGTTTTGTCCTGTGGTTGCATCGAGAGTGAGCAATACCTCGTCGGGTGCCGAGGCTTTTATTTTTTTCATTACGCGGCTCATTTTTTCGAGTTCGGCCATCAAATTCATCTTATTGTGAAGCCGGCCGGCCGTATCAATCAGCACAATGTCAGCACCGCGTGCCCGCGCCGCCGAGAGCGTATCAAACACAACAGCCGACGGGTCGGCACCCTGTTTTTGCTGAACAATATCAACTCCGGCACGTTTTGCCCACACTTCAAGTTGTTCGTTTGCAGCCGCTCGGAACGTATCGGCCGCTCCTATCAAAGCTTGTTTGCCGGCTTCGCGGTAATTGTGCGCAAGTTTGCCGATTGTAGTTGTTTTGCCTACGCCGTTAACGCCTACCATCATAATCACATGCGGCTTTTCTCCGTCGGTAATTTCATAGCCGTTTGTCGGCGGTGCGGAAGATTGCAGTATGGCAAGAATTTCTTCTTTTATCAAGCCGTAAACTTGGCTTGCGTCATCGAAGCCTTCTTTTTTAACGCACAGGCGCACTTGCTCTATAATGCTTGACGAAGTTTCTACGCCAATATCGGAAGTGATGAGAATTTCTTCTATTTCTTCAAGTAAAACGGCATCTATTTTACGCCCCGAACTAAGCAGTTTTTTCAGCCTGTTGGCGAATGCCGAGCGGGTTTTAGCTAATCCGTCCTTAAGTTTAGCGAAAGACACGGCCTCGACCACCGAGGCAACTTTTGCTTTAATTTTATCGAAAAAACCCATGCTGGTATCGGTTTTTGAAAAAAATACTTTTAGAATCGGCAACATTGTACCGCAAAAATACGGCAACTTTGCCATTAAGCCGAATTTACGTCTTTTATGCAAAGTTCATCACTTGGAACAAACAGCCATATTCCCCCTGATTGCCGCTATGCATAATTACTTTGATTTCCGAAACAATTATCAGCGCGGCCGCTCCGTAAGTCCAACTTTTTTATACACTTTGCTCAAAGTGCGTCGTGCGCGTGCGGCGGCGGCTTCCGCACCCGTTTTCATCAGCGATTCGAGTTCGCCCGGCTCACTTCGCAATTGCGTAAAACGCCCGCGAATCGGTGCAATTAAATTAATTACTGCATCGGCTGTTCCGCTTTTAAACTCTGAATAAGTTTTGCCGCTGAACGCTTCCTCTATAGCCGCGAAAGACATTCCTGTTGCTACGCCGTACAGCGTTATCAAATTGGAAATACCCGGACGCTTCTCGACAGAATACGATATTTCGGTACCGGAATCGGTTACAGCACGCCGGATTTTACCCGCTATAACGTCGTCGCTGTCGGAAAGGAATATCACGTTTTTTTGATTTTCGTCCGATTTCGACATTTTTTTTGTCGGTTCCTGCAGGCTCATTATGCGCGCACCGACGGGAGGAATAAAAGGCTCGGGAACAGTAAAAGTAGGCGAATAATGAAAGTTGAACCTTTCGGCAAGATTGCGCGTCAGTTCGATATGCTGTTTTTGGTCGTCGCCTACCGGCACAAGGTCTGCTTGATACAAAAGTATGTCGGCTGCCATCAGAATAGGATAGGCAAATAATCCGACGTTTACATTTTCGTTGTGCTGTTGCGATTTTTCTTTGAATTGCGTCATACGGCTGCATTCGCCAACTCCGGTAAAACAATTCAATATCCAAGCAAGTTCGGCATGAGCCGAAACGTGAGATTGTACAAATAAAACGCTGGATTCAGGGTCAATTCCGCAAGCAATATACATGGCAATTACATCGAGAGTTCGCTTGCGAAGCGCAACCGGCTCTTGCCTGACGGTGAGTGCGTGCAAGTCGGCCGTCATAAAAAAACATTCGTATTGATGTTGCAAAGCCGCCCAATTGCGAATTGCTCCGGCGTAATGGCCTACCGTAATATCGCCCGACGATTGTATCCCGCTAAGAATCGTTTTTTTTCTTTCGTTTTTTTGTTCTTGTACCATAAATCAAACGCTTTTAGAAGACTTGGCAATCAGTTAAATTTCATTGAGTTATTTATCAAGCCGATGCAAAACAATGCTCTGCAACCGATACTATTCCTTCGCAAACAAGGTTTGGACATTCCGTTACGTTAAATCTGCGACGCATATCTTCACGCATAAATTCCGCGCCGCCGCCCGTTAAAAACACCGGAATATCAACTCCTTCACCGGTTTTTCGGGCTATGCTTTTTATTATATGAACAGTTCCGCCGATAATTGAATGGACTATACCGCGCCGAATTGCCTGTTCGGTATTTATCCCGGGCGAAAATTCCTCCCAAAACAAAGGTACAGTATGTAAATTTGCCGTTTTTTCGGTCAATGCGGCAAGCTGAGTTTGAAATCCGATAAAAATAACTCCTCCTATACATTTTCCTGCTTTATCCACTGCGTTAATCGTTACGGCTGTTCCGCAATCCGTCGTAATAAAAGGCGGCAGAGCCCGCGTTCGCGCACCTATCAGCCCGAATATTCGGTCGCTCCCCATACCCGTAATATTGTCGAAAGAAATAAGAGGAAAATTCGGAATTGACGTAAGCGCGTCAAACATTTCAATTTCAAGCGAAGTTGCAACCGCAGAAAATAAATCGAGCATCGGAGGATTTACCGAAGAGAATGCAAGTATAGGCACTGCCGAAAATCTATTCAGGCGACAAATTTCTTTTAGTATTTTTTCAATATTTTTCTCGGTATTTTCTTTGTTGTATTCTACTACCCGTGCCGCGCCGGCAGCGAATATCTTAGTGCGCGAGTTGCCTATATCGGCGGCAATTATCATACGATTGCTCATAGTATTTGCCCTCCGTTGCAATCAATATCGTAGCGGAATGAGTCGCCCGTATAAATAATTTTATTCTCGTGTCCGGCATCTACAAGCAGCGAACCGTCGTCCAATATTTGTTGCACCGTATATGATTCTTTGCCGTCGCGCAGAGTCAGCCGCTTGCCTTCAATACGCATCTCACGCCGCCAATTTTCCATAATATCTTTATCGCTTAATCGGCTGTTTAAAGATTCGCAAAGTGCATCAAAAACGTCCGAAACGTCAGTTTTACAACCAAGTATCGCAAGTGAAACAGCAGATTGCGCAATTTCAGGCGGAAATTCCGTTTGCTCCACATTTATTCCTATACCGACAATAGTAGTCTGCGTTACCGCGCCTATATAATCATGCTCAACAAGTATACCGCTGATTTTTCGCGTAATGCCGTCCGGACATAATGCCATTACGTCGTTCGGATATTTTATGCAGAATGTATTTGACGGTGCAATATTGCGAAGTGCGTCGGCCACTGCCAAAGCACCTATTGCTTGATATGATGCGGCTTCTTGCGCAGTTAAATTGCGAAATTGGCGTATTCCCAACGAACAATACAGATTTTTTCCGCGGGTTCCGCTCCATATTTTTCCGTGTCGGCCGCGGCCTTTGGTCTGTTCGTCGGCCGCCACGATAACGCAATCTTCGCCGACAAGCAAATTGCGGGCTGAATCGTTGGTAGATTCAACCGCAGTAAAATGAAATATCGGAATTTGTTGCAGCATTGCGTTGCTTGTTTGGCATTTTCAGGTTTTCAGTTCGGAATATCGTTTTTGATTTTCTTCGTCGAGCGCGTGCAGTTCCGCAATTGTGCGAAGCCCTTCCCACGAGTAAATTCCGGTGGAATGTCCGTCTTTCCACAAAGCTTGAACGCCGTAATTACCTACCGGCGTAAGCGAAACGAGTTCATTCATACCGGGTACAAACGATTTCATACCGGGAAAATAAAGTTTTCCCATTATATTCTCGCCTTTGCATACCGCACAGGGACATTCTTCGCGCAGGCTTTCTAATGCGACAACCGTTATCAAGCCGTCGTTCCATTCGATTTTGAGAAGTACTTCGTTTATTCTGTTAAGTGATTTAGGAAACATAACCTCTATATTTTCATCAAGTTAAAAACGAGTAAAAAGCACCCGGCGGCCGTTGTTTACGCGCTGGACGCGATACGGTGCGCCACGTTGTTTTAAATTGGAAACCAAGACTACCGTAAAAAATCCGTAGTTTTGCAGAACATAATTTACAGTCTTTTTACGACATAATACTAATGAACCTGACAGAAATCGAACAGAACCTTCCGCAGAATTTTGCAGATTTCCCTTATAATCGTCCCGATGTTAACGCAATTCAAAGCCGATGCGACGATTTATACAACCGCTTCTCTTCTTGCACCGATGCAAACGAAACGCTTGGTTTAATTGAAGAATGGAACAATTTGCGTTTGGAATATGCCACAAACAACAATATTTCGAGCGTTCGATTTACACAGAACGTAAAGGACGAAACAGCAATAGCAGAGCGCACCTATCTTGACGCAAACGACCCAACCGTATCCGAAGCATTTCTAAACGTTGCCAAACAAATACTTGCCTCACCTTTCCGAGCCGATATAGAGCAGGAATGGGGCTCATTATTTTTGTTGCGAATAAAGGAGAATTTGCGTGTATTTAAGCCAGAAATAAAACCGACGCTGATACGCCAATCTGAGCTGACAAAAGAATATGAGTCAATTTTAGCGGGTGCAAAAATCGAGTTTGAAGGCAATACCTATAATCTATCCGCATTAGAACCGCTTTTGCTTGACTCTGACCGCAGCAGACGCAAGGCGGCGCAACAAGCCAAATTCGATTTTCTCGAAAAGAACGGCAGTAAAGTAGATCGCATATATGATGAGCTGACACATCTTCGCACGGATATGGCAAAACAAATCGGGTTTGCAAGTTATACCGAATTTCGATACACGGAAATGGGACGCTCGGAATATACTCCTGAAGATACGGCGCGTTTTCGCAAAGCTATACTCGATTACATAACACCGTTAGTGTATCGGTTGCGCAGAGATCAAGCCCAAAGAATCGGCGTAGATGAACTGAAATTCCATGACGAATGGTTGCATTATTCCGACGGCAATCCTGTGCCGAAAGGCCCGCCCGAATGGATAGTGGAGTGCGCAAGCGAAATGTACCGTGATTTTTCAGCTGAAACCGACGAGTTTTTCCAATTGATGCGCAACCGCGGACTGATGGACTTGGTTACACGCCCGAATAAAGGCGTAGGCGGTTACTGTACAGATTTTCCGCAATACGGGCTGCCTTTTATTTTCTCGAACTTCAACGGAACAACTCACGACGTAGAAGTTCTGACGCATGAAGCCGGTCATGCTTTTCAGGTATATTCAAGCCGGCATCATAAGCCGATAGAATATCGTTTCCCGACAATGGAAGCCTGCGAAATCCATTCGATGAGTATGGAATATTTGACTTGGCCTTGGATGAAATCGTTTTTTAACGGCGATACGCAAAAGTTCTACGATTATCATCTTATACGTTCGCTAATGTTTTTGCCCTATGGTTGCGCGGTTGACGAATTTCAGCATTGGGTTTTTGCAAATCCGAATGCTTTGCCGGCTGAGCGCAAAAGCCAATGGCGCGAATTCGAAAAGCTTTATTTGCCATGGAGGAAATACGAAGATATGCCGTTTGCCGAGCAAGGTAGCGTATGGCAATTTCAGCAACATATTTTCTCTTCTCCGTTTTACTACATTGACTACGTTTTAGCGCAAATATGCGCTTTGCAATTTTGGATCCGTTCGCAGGAAAATCGTGAAGAAGCGGTGTGCGACTATATCCGCATTTGTAAAATCGGCGGCAGTAAAACATTCCTTGAAATAGTCAAGGCCGGAAATCTTCGCTCTCCGTTTGATACTGAAACGATTCGTTACGTAGCCGACAAGGCTATCGCTTGGTCACAAAGTTAAATAAAATAAAATAATACCATTAACGTCAAGCCGAACTAATCAAGCACAACGTTTAAACAAAGGGAACGATACGTTTTTTCAGCGATTTTTCAATAACGCATACTTTACAAGACGCTATGAACTTCGACTTTACAACGACGACATTCGACAATCGGCGACATTCGGCCGACGAGCTTGCCGTTATCGCCAAAGAAATACGGCAGGACATTATCAAAATGCTTGCTATAGCGAAATCCGGGCACAGCGGCGGCCCGCTTAGTTCAGCCGATATTTTTGCGGTTCTGTATTTCAACGGATGTATGAACTACGACTCGCAAAATCCGGCAATGCCGGGGCGCGACAGATTTATTCTTAGTGCCGGCCACATGTGTCCCGTTCAATACGCCGCTCTTGCCAATGCCGGATTTTTTCCGAAAGAAGAGCTTGCCACGTTGCGGCAATATAATACACGTTTGCAAGGTCACCCCGCCCGTGACATGGGATTGCCGGGAATAGAAACGTCGTCGGGTTCGCTTGGTCAGGGTATTTCCGTAGCTGTAGGAATGGCTATGTCCGATAAACTGTTAGACAAAAACAATGCTTGTGTTTTCGCATTGACCGGCGACGGTGAATTGCAAGAAGGCTCGGTATGGGAAGCAGCTATGGCCGCCTCGAATTTCGGATTGGATAATTTCTGCTGGATAATTGACAATAATGACTGTCAAATTGACGGACGTTTGCGCGATGTGATGAACGTATATCCGATAGTTGATAAATGCGTCTCTTTCGGGTTCGACGTTGTTGAGTGTAACGGGCATAATTTCGATGAATTAGCCGCCGCGTTCGACGCTTTCAAGAAAAATCATGCCGGAAACAGCGGCAAACCGACTGCTATTATTGCCAACACCAAAATGGGACGCGGCGTTTCGTTTATGGAAGACAGTTACAAATGGCACGGCATGCCGCCAAATTCCGAACAAGCGGTGCAGGCACTTAAGGATTTGGCATAAAAAACGTTATGAAATTATCGCGCATACTCTTTACTCTCTGCGCATTGATTTTAGCGGCATGGTCGGGTTGCGACGACAACTCCCCGCCGCCCGTAAGGCAACAAACGCCGCCGACAGCACGGAAAGAATTGTCGGAACAAGTGCAAACTCAACAGCCGCAATTAGATAAAGTACCGATTGCAGCACCGTTCGAAACACCGAAAGGGCAACTTGCATCGGGCGAGTTGCGAAATTTTCTTCCGGCTTCGATTGCGGGCTCGCCGCTTGAATCTCCGAGTGCCGGCAGAATCAGGCGCAGTGAAACTACGGCTTGGACCAGAGCCTCGGGGCAATACGGAACATCGGGCGGCAATGTGTCAATATCAATAACCGATTACGGCGAAGCTGTTACGGACGAAATAAAAAAGCGTTATCAGCCGCCATTCAAAGAGGTTGGGCTGATAGTGGAAAAATTGACAACACCCGGCGGCGACGGCTTTCGGCTATATAACGAACACGATAAAAGCGGCTCGGCGGCTATTCTTGTAAATGGCAGAATAGGTATCGAAATAAACGTTACAAATTATCCGTCGCGCGATTTCGATAAAATTATTAACGCTATTGATGCGGCGGGTTTATCCAAAGCGGCAAGCAAAAAATAATTCGCGAAAATTCACTCATTTTTTATGATACGCAATGCAAAAACTCACTCTAAACGGCTCAAAACCTACGCGCTTCGGATTCGGCGAAGGGCTCGTTACACTTGGCGAACGCTACGATAACGTAGTAGTTCTCGGAGGTGATATTACCGGTTCGGTAATGACCTCTTTATTCAAGGAAAAGTTCCCCGACCGCTTCTTTTCGATTGGTATTGCAGAACAAAATGCCACTACAATAGCGGCCGGATTGGCTCTTTCGGGGAAAATTCCTTTCTTTGCAAGTTACGGTGCGTTCTGCGCTCTGCGCAATGCCGACCAGTTGCGCATTTCGGTTTGCTATAACGAAGCAAATGTGAAAATCGGCGGCGGACACGCAGGCATATCGGTAGGCCCCGACGGTGCCACACACCAAGTTCTTGAAGAGGTTGCTTTTCTGCGTACATTGCCGCACATGACAATGCTTGTCCCTTGCGATTATACCGAAACACTGAAAGCAACTATCGCCATGGGCGAAAAAAACGGACCCGCTTACGTGCGCTTCGGACGCTCGCCCGTGCCGCTTTTTACTACTGCCGACACTCCTTTTGAAATCGGCAAGGCGCAAGTTTTCCGCGAAGGAAACGATGTGGCAATAGTAGCCTGCGGCGCAATGGTTTGGGAAGCAATGCTTGCAGCCGAAGAACTGGCAAAACGCGGAATACAGGCACGTGTGATTAATTCGCCCAGCATAAAACCTTTCGACGTGCAAACAATAACCGATGCAGCCCGCGAATGTGGTGCGATTGTTACAGCCGAAGAACATCAAATACACGGCGGTCTCGGTGCAGCAACAGCCGAAGTCGTTGCTAAAAATGCACCTGCGCCAATTGAATTTGTAGGCGTTAAAGACAGTTTCGGCGGAAGCGGCGAACCGGAAGAACTTATGCGTTTATTCGGGCTTACTTGGAAAGAAATATACGCTTCTGCCCTGAAAGCAATGGAACGTCGCGATAAAGGCTCGTCCGGTTACAGGCAAGTACGTGATGTGGAGCAATACATAGGCGCGTAGTTTTTTAGAAATATCAGCCGCAATAAAAAGCGCATTTATCAAATGATGAACGCGCTTTTTTTTATGAAATTATATGGATATTAATTCGAAAACGGCTTACGGTTTTAAAAACAGACCGATCATTCGGCCGTTTTTTTCGGCAGACGTAAAAAACGGTTAAGCGTTTGTAAAGCAATAGAATTTATGCAGACGGCAAAATCAAAAATCCCGACCGATTTTATTTAATCGGCATTACTAAAATTTTAATGGAGCAAAGTTAAGTTTTCCGAAGTAGAATAGGGCGTTAATTCTAAATCGCTCGAAATTTAAAAATCCTCTTGCTTTAGATATTACCGATTGTATTTTCCCGT
>JADZAA010000024.1 GCA_020852855.1 Bacteroidota bacterium | reverse complement strand
CAGAGCGCCACTTACGGTCTGTCGTCAAGTCTGATACGCCGATTTTCATTGTATTGATTATATTGTGATTGACATTTAATTCTCTGCTAAAATAAATAATTTTAAGACGCTACAACAACTCTAATATGAACTACGAGAAAATCTCAGAAAAAATTGAACTTCAAATAGAAACACTGATAAAAAACAGTAGTAGAGACATTGAATACATTCGTGTAGCTCCTTTTCATTGCCTTCCAGAAAACACCTATCGTATTGAGAATTTGGGGACAGGACAAGTAAGACTAAACTACACGATAAATCAAGTTTGGGATGAAATTAACTGGAATAGGTCTTACAATGACTTCTTCGACATTTTTTGCGGTCTTGCAATAACTCACTACAAGCGAGTAAAATCTGATGCGGAAAAAAGAATAAAATCAATAGAACAATTTAAGAATGGTGGATATCAAAACTTTCGATTTATCAGATAAGGATTTACAAATTGGTGATGTTTTCACTCCCATCAAATGGGGTGAATTTGCCATTGACAAATTCGATCTATTTACCAAGTGGCTAAATGGTGCTTCAATCTTTGACCCAACAATGGGAGAAGGAAACCTGCTTGAGTCCTTAATTACTTTTGGTTTATCAAAAGGGCTTACCATTGATAATCTTCCAACTAATAATCTATTTGGCAATGAATTAAATACTGTTTACTTCAATAAAGCGATATGTAAGTTCAATGAAAAGTATGGTTTGGATATGTCCAAAAACTTCACGAATGAAGATTTTTTGCGTCTTACACCAAAAAAATACAACATAATATTTGGGAATCCGCCTTGGCAAAACTTCGTGGACTTGCCCGACAGCTATAAAGAACAGATAAAGAGTTATTTTTTCAAATTTGATTTAGTTGGAAACAGTCAGAACCTTTTGTTGGGAGGAAGCAGAATAGATATAGCGGCACTGATTATACAAATAGCAATTAAAGATTTTTTGAAGCAAGACGGCGAAGCAATGATATTTATGCCACTTTCATTATTTTTAAATGACGGAGCTAATAGAAATTTTAGAACTTACAGCATCGGTGAGGTGAAATATAGTATTGATGCTATTTTTGATTTTAATAATGAAGATGTGTTTGGCGGTATTGCAACACGCTATGGACTAAGCCATTTTATCAGAGATAAAAAACCAATTTTTCCTATCCCATATTACCGAAATGAAGGTGGAACTTGGAATTGCTACGTTGCAAAACCGATGTTTCACGAGACCGACCCATTGAGTATTATATCTAATGATGAAGGAGATAATTTTGATAGCATTAAGCCAGTCATAATAAAGAAAGAATCAAGCCCACGACAAGGCATTAATACTTGTGGAGCTAATGATGTTTATTTCTTTGATGACTTGATTGAAGTGAATGAAGATATGGTTGGTGTTTCTAATAAGAGCAAAAACAATATCATTTTACCAAAGAAATTCATTTTTCCTCTTATTACGTCAAAAGAGTTCAAGGAGAAATTACCAACGCCTTCAAAGTGGGTTCTTTTACCATACAACAGCAACGGCAAACCATTAGAATGGCAACAAATTCAGCAGTTTCCGAAGCTTGGTTCTTACCTTGAATCAAACAAGGAAATTTTACAAGGAAGAAAAGGAGTATTGCTGAATGTAATGCTGAACCGCGGACATTGGTGGGCATTGTTAGGGGCCGGCGAATACAATTTCTTTCCATACAAGGTAGTTTGGGAAGCATACGGCAAGAAAAGTTTTAATCCGACAGTATTTGAAGGTTTTTGGCAAGCAAACCAATCGTTACAAGCATTTATTCCTGTTAGAACATTAACAGAAGCCCAAAGAATACAAGCGGAATTGTCAGACAAACAAATAGAAAATTATCTTCTTTCATTAAAAATGGAAGGAACAATGAATTGGGCTCAACCGGGCAAAATCAAGAAAATAATTAAATATGAAGAAGAGTTCCTGCCATTATTCCAACAATAAAATACGGTAATGTTTTGCATCAGGCAGGCTGACGTGCAAACTTGGATATTTGTGCTTCTATTTAAGTTCAGTGCTGGTTACAGTATTGAGTTCCGAATCCCGCCCGAACGCAAAGCCCGAAACCGTTACGAGCAATGCTGTTTGACCGCACGAACTCAACTGAAAAAAATTAATAGCATTGACAACCACTTTTGAAAGTGCAGACAAAATATCTTTATCTTTGCGAAAATAGAGAAACAGAAAAATGTCAAAACACAAAACATTGGGACAGGTTTTTACGCCTGATTGGATTGTAAGCGAAATTTTAAATTTCGTTGGCTACAATTCCGCCGATATTTTGGACAAATTCATCTTTGAACCTGCGTGTGGAGACGGTGCATTCTTGAAAGAAATTGCAAATCGCTACATTGCTTTTGCACGAGAACAGAAACAGACAACTAAACAAATAAAACAAGGTTTAGAAACTTACATTTATGGTGTTGAACTCGACCCAACCGAATATCAAAAATGTATTCAAAATCTAAATAAAATCACGGAGAATAAGTTAGATATAAAAATTGAGTGGAAAATTTTCAATGAAAACACGCTTTATTTTTATAAAAATTACAATTCATTTTTTGACTTTGTTGTCGGAAATCCGCCCTACATACGCATACACAACCTTGACGTTGGAACTCGGAACTTACTAAAAAATGAATTTCAGTTTTCGGAAGGAACGATTGATATTTATTTATCGTTCTTTGAATTGGGACTTGTCACGTTGAAAAACAACGGAATTTCAGGTTTTATTACACCAAACAGTTATTTGCACAATTCGTCTTACAAAAAATTCAGACAACATTTAAAACAGGAAAAAATCGTAAAAAATCTAGTTGATTTTAAAGCCAATAAAGTTTTTAACGGCTTTTCGACTTACATGGCAATTTCCGTTTTTCAGAAAAATTACAGCAAAAAACAATTTCAGTATTACGAACTTGACAATGAGAAAATTGCATTCGTAAACAACATAAATTTTGACGATTTGAGCGACAAAGATTGGTCTTTCTCAAATTCCGAGAATGAAGAATTTTTAAAAAAATTGGAAACGGGCAAAAACGCTATTGTAAAAGATTTTTTTGACGTTCAGTATGGTTTTGCCACATTGCGAGACAAAATTTTCATTGGTGCAACCGAAGAATTTGACGAAAATCTAACTTTGTTTAATGGCGTTTTAATTGAAAAAAACATACTGAAACAAGTCATAAAAGGCTCACGTTTCAAAGGAATTATCAACGAAGCTGAAAAAATAATTTTTCCTTATGAGCAAGTAAATAACCGTTACACGGTTATTTCAGAGGAAAAGTTGAAAGAAAATTACCCTAATTGTTACGCTTATTTTTTGAGCAACAGAGCCGAATTAGAAAGCCGAGATTTGGACAAAGGTGCTTTGTGGTACGAATACGGCAGAAGCCAAGGTGTACAAACTATTCACAATGAAAAGATTGTGCTGAGCACTCTTATAAACGATTCTGTTGAATTTTACAAAGTTCCAAAAGACGTTTTAATGTATTCGGGACTGTTCATTATCAAAAATAATCCGTTTTCAGAATGGAAAATCATTGAGGAAACACTGAAATCCGAAGAATTCTACAAATATATTCGCCTGACGGGAAAAGATTTTTCAGGGGACTACAAATCAATTACTTCCAAGCAAATAAAGGAATACAAAATTAAAGCGAAAAATCCATTAACGCTATTTTGACAATGTACAACGAAAAAGATTTGCTGAAAGCAGTAAAAAGTTCTTTCCAAAAATACAAGGAATTTGGAGCAATAAGCACACAAAAACTCATTCCGCTTCATAACTATATTTCTACAACTTTGCAGAAAATTTGGGGAAGTAAATATGAAATTTACTTTATGGGTAAAAACTCAAAAGAAGCAACCGTTAAAGGAAAATACTACCCGAAAGACATCGATATAGCAGTTTTCAAAGGTAAAAAGCCGGTTTTTTGCTTGGGAATTAAGTTTATCACAAGTAACTACAAACAAAATGCTAACAACTGTTTTGAAAATATGATGGGTGAAACGGCTAATATTCAGGCAAATCAAATTCCGTATGCTCACATTATCATAATGCGTTACGAAACGCCATATTACAAGAAAAACAACTCAAATATTCCTGACAAAATTGAAATTATCGGCGAAAAAGACATTACAAAATATTTGAAACTCATTTATGACACGCCATAGGCACACAGACCAAACGAATTGTGTATTTTTTTTGGTAAACATAGACGAAAAAACGTATTCAGTTACACCAATAAATTTGACAAAAACATTTGGAAAAGACTTTGCAAAACTAATGAACGATAAACTTTCGGCGGACAATTTTTTCACACAAATTGAAAAGGCGGTTTCAGACTTGCAATGCAAAACTTAGGCGGTAAGTGTGTATTTATATTCAAACCGAAAAAGATTGCAATGATTTCGACTGAAATGCGTGGATCTGTTTTATGAATTTTACGCTTTCAGATAGCGAACGGCGGTAATTAGAAATCTTCCGACGTAATGCTGGAAGCCGGACGGAATATGTGAAGACAACAATTTTACTGATATTGGATAAATCTGTGCCGACAGATAAAATAGCGGATTATTTAGGCGTAGATTCCGGCAAGGTATATCGTTATGTCGAGCGTTATCGTTTTTTGGGTTTGGAAAAATATCGGATAATGCCCGATATTATCGTAACATAGCACTTACCGATTGGATAAGCGGCATAAAAACAGAGCCGATATATTTGCCTGCTTATTCTCCGAACTTAAATATAATCGAGCGTTTATGGAAATTTATGCGCAAGAAAACAATAAACACTGTGTTTTATCGCAAAAAGGAGGGGCTTCGCAAAGCGGTACTCTCCTTTTTCGAGAACATATCGCGCTGTAAAGACGAGTCAGCCGCCCTGCCGACTCTGAACTTCCATATTCGAAAATTGCAAAACAATTCGTAACCGGTATAAATAAGAGCGATGATACATCAACAGCATCACAACTCGCTCGGCAACGCTAAACGAATAACGACGACCGCCGCCCCTGTATCGGCTATCGGGTTTCTTCCAGTACCCATCGCAACAAATTTGCCTGTTTTTCGGTTACGTCCTGCTTTGCTGTTAAAACATGATATTTTTTTTGCTCTTTAGCCGTGGGTGTACCGTCTAACGCCAGTTTATGCCCACCGCGTTCAACCTCCGTAGTTATTGTATTTCCCGTCGCCGGGTTTGTCAGCAAATCCATTAAATTCTTGTAAGATTCCGGCTTTATTTTTTGTCCGTTCACCGAGATGATTTCATCGCCGTCTTCGAGTTTCAGTTTATTATCGGAAAAACTGAACGTAACGTCGAGAGCCGTCGTGTCCGGATTAGGTTTAAATTTCAGCGTTCCGAACGAATAAGTGGTAATGTTTTGCGATTCCGAATATTCCCAGCCTATTTTATCGAATACTTCCCCTAACGGCAATGCGTTCGCACTATCGGCATAACGCCTCAAATACTGCTCGGCCGAGGGCGATATTTTTCCGATAATTTCAAATAATTCTTTGTCCTCAAAAGGCTTGCTCGGTCCGTATTCGGTAGCAAGTCGTTGCGTTAGCCCCAATAGTGAAAGCTTTCCTTGCGTGGATTCGTTCAGCAGAATATCAAGCAAAAATCCGGAAACGGCACCTTTGGCATAGATTATCGGATACAATCTCTGATTTTCTTCGGTCAGCACATTACGGCTGAACTCGGTCATAGAAAACGGCTTAGGCGACATCATGGCCGACATGGACAATTTCTGCCGTATAATTGTTCGGAAGTCATCAGGCGTAATAAGTCCGCCTTTCAACAACGATAAATTGGCGAAATACTCGGTTACGCCTTCGTATAGCCATAGATGTGCCGACATTTTTGGATTGAGAAAATCAAAATCATCTATTTCGCGGCTATGCAGATGCAACGGCACAAGAATATGCAAAAATTCATGCGCCGCAACATGCTGAATCGTGTTTTCCAATGCCTCGACGTTGCGCGGCTCAGTAAAGAAATATACCGAACAATAGGAATGTTCAAGCGCGCCCGTTCCCGTTATATTGCGCACAATGTCGCTGCGGCTCGGGTCGGCGAAATACATAATAAAAGAGTAGCGGTCAACCGGCATTTTACCTAAAAAGCGATGCGTTGCACCGGTCAGCGGGCGTAAATATTCGGCAACTTGCGCCGCATTGACTTTTCCGTTTGCCGAATATACGGCCACGGTAATAACTGCATTTCCTTCACGATAAACTACGGTATCGGGGCGCGAATACATTACGGGATTATCCGCGAGTTCGTCGTATGAGGCGGTTCCGAACACGTCGCGCTCGGCTGTACGGCTACGGACTTGAAGCGATGTGGCGGCAAACAAATATTCTGGCTTATCAATTTCAAGAATAATAGGCATAAGTTTTAATCCGTCGAAATATCCGCACACGCCCGGAAAATTCAACAAATAATTCGTGTCTTTCTGAAAATTTGTACCGCATGGCTGAAAAATCACCGGCTTACCGTCGTCGTCGAACGAGTCGTTTACTTTATACTCCAATTTTTTCAGACGGCGGCCGGCGGTTTGCGCCACGGCTATCTCATTTACGGAGCGATGTTTCACGGGCAGCTCGCTTCCGTCGTCGGCAACAGCGCGAATGTCCGTTATAAAACGTCCGAAATCATAACGCGAATATGTGCCGGGCACGATTGCCGGCATAACGTAGATTACGGTGTCTTTCTGCGGGAGAGAAGCGGGCGGCACGACGGAAACGGCTATGCGGTCGTTTTCAGTATTGCGCAAATCTATCGAGAATATAGACGGCGATTTAGCAAAATCGGGTGATTTTTGTGCCGCCAGAGGTTGCACTACTGCCAATACGCCTATCATGCTTAGAGAAAGAATTAATAATCGCATAAAATCTGCAAAAATTATCCGGAAAATAAAAGTGTTTATTCAATTTGCTGCGGCTATTACCGCCACATCTACGCGCCGCGCCCCTGCACTCAGCAAAGCCGTAGCGCAAGCATTTATCGTGGATCCGGTTGTAAGCACATCATCGGTTAAAAGCACAACTTTATCGTGAACGAGATTGCTGTCGCGGCCGGCGGTAAATGCTCCCGAAAGATTAGAATGACGCTGCTCGGCGTTCAAGCGCGTTTGCGTAGTAGTATAGCGCCGGCGCATTAAGGCATGCATTAAAAAAGGAACTCCGGTTTTCTCCGCAATTCCGCGCCCTATCAATTCGGATTGATTGTAAGTCCGCTCGCGCCGCCGTGCGTGGTGTATAGGCACGGGAACAATAGCTTCGGCCTCCATTATTCCGAGATGGCGCATAGTTTCGCCTGTTTCACGCCCGAATTCTAAGCCTATTGACGCAATTTGCTCGTATTTTAACGAGCGAATCATACGCGAAAAAGGCAAGGTTTCGTCGTAAACCGTCAAACTGAAACAGCGACTTACGGCCAATTCGTCACGTGCGAAATTCTTTGCCAAACGTACAAATATCTCGTCGGGCGAAGGCGGCGGCGGCAAAGCTGCCATACATGCGTTGCAGGCCGTAGAGATACGATGGGTTCGCTCGGCCAAAGACGTGCCGCACATCAGGCATTGCTTGGGAGCGGCAAGTTCGGCTATTGTTGCCGCCGACCCGCGCATGAATGAAAGTGCCGAAGCAAATAACGACATAACAACTCTATCAACTTGGCAATTTGAAACTTTCTACTTCGCCGCTACGATTGCATTTAGAATATCTGCTAATTTTTTGGCCGCCTCACGGCGTTCGTAATGCTTAACCGCCTCTACATTCGGTGCAAAATCCGACGAGCCGTGCAAAAAGCCGAGAAATGCACGGGCGCAGCCCTCCGCGTCGCCTTGTTCTACTGCAATTCCGCATTTCGTTTCGCGTAATATCCCGGCCACGGCTCCGTCAATCGGCGCAACAGCCAGAACAGGCTTTTTTACGCCGATATATTCAAATACTTTACCCGGAACTATTTCCGCGCTTTCTTTCGCTTCGTCCACAATCAACAGCAAAGCATCGGACGACATAAGTGCCTTTACGCTTTCCTCGTGCGGCAAATACGGGATAATCTCTATACTGCGGCGAAACGATGCTTTTTCGAACATTTCTTTAACTTCGTCGCCGAAACGGCCTACAAATCTAAGCCGAAAATCGGCAACGGTTATTTTTCCGGCGGCCAGCAACTTCTCTATAGCCTCGAACAATAAAGACGGGTTGCGCCTGCCATACATCGAACCGGCATAAGTCAGCGTAAAAACGTCGTTGCGTTCGGTGCGAATAGCAGGGAAATCGTTGGAATCGAATCCGTTCGGAACATAATGAAATTTTTCCGGCGGCAAATCGGGATATTTGCGCAAAGCGTCGGCCGCAATGCCCTGCCAAGCACATTCAATGGCATCGGCACGACGAAACACCGAGCGTTCAAGTCTGCGGTCTATGGCAGACGGCAAAAACCAGCGTTTCGGCGTTGTCAGGAAACCCGTCCATGGATCGCGAAAGCCCGCAACCCAAGGCAAACCGGAACGGCACTGCAAAGCGCGGCCGATAAGCGAGCAAGTGTAAGGCGGAGACGATGAATAAATTACCGACACATTATATTTGCGTATCAGTTCCTTACCGGCTTTAACGGCGGCGGGCAACCAGCCTATGCGCGCATCGGGAATAAATATGGTGGCACGAATAAATTCGGCCAGCGATTCTTTGAACGTGCGGCGTTGATTGTCTTTTTTCAAATTATTCACGTCAATAGGCGTTCCTTTACTTTTACCCGTTATTGCGCGATAAATATCGTAAGGCTCGTAAATATGCGAACGGTACACGGGAACATCTGCGGGAATTTTTGCCAGAAGCGATTCGTCACGAGCAGGAAATTCGCCGTTTTCAACCGTCAGCACCACAGGCCGCCAGCCGAATTCCGACAAATACTGAGTATGTTTAAGCACACGTTGAACGCCAGGCCCGCCGGAAGGAGGAAAATAATAGGCTATAACCAGTACGGTTTTCATCGGCAGAATTACTCGGTTCGGTTGATAAATACGCGCAAAGATACGGAAACCGATTTTTTTATTCCGGAAACAGAAACAAGCCGTGTATATTGCCTCATATTGCCGATACATATATCCGTTTTTGTCCGAAAATTTGCCCTTCTCGTCAAAAAATCGGATTTTTGACGGTTTTTGTAATTAAAATTACTTCGTTTTACATGAGTTTCTACGCCGGAAATAACAATTTACGCATAATTGCCGCCATATTGCCTGCTTTGGTTGCCGTCATAATTTACGGTTGCGGCAAAGGCAACGCACATTACGGCGCAAAACCTACTGTCTACGAACGGCCTGTTTCTACAAGCGAGGCTTTGCAGCCGCAGTATTTCGAGAGAACGATTCAACTTGCGGGAACTATACGCGCCGTATGCAAAAACGAAGGTTGCTGGATAGCTGTGTCCGACGGCAAAAAAACCGTAGGCGTTATGTTCCGCAGCTCGGCCTTTGCCGCACCGCTCGACTGCGCAGGAAAATCCGTAGTACTCGAAGGACGTATGATTGATAGAATTTTTAATGCCTCCGACGTACAAAAATTTGACACGGAGGCCGGCGATAATCACGACTTTTGTTTGCTCGGCGAGGATAATTGCGGACAGAAACGCTTGCGCAACGACAAAAGCGGAAACTTCGGCGGCGACCGCCGCGTACAAGTGTTCGAAGCCGCTTCGATGACTATTTTCAACTAATTTTTGCCGCTATGATAACAGTATCGCAACTTTCGCTGCATTACGGCGGCAAATATCTTTTCGACGAATGTTCGTTCGTAGTGGGCATACGCGACCGTATCGGCTTGGTGGGAAAAAACGGCGCGGGGAAATCCACATTGCTGAAAATCATAGCCCGCGAGATACAGCCCGAAAGCGGTGCGATAATAACGCCTAATTCTTATCGAATAGGCTATTTGCCGCAAGACGGCGCAACAGGTTCGGGCAGAACGGTATACGACGAAACTCTTAGTGTGTTCGAAGATATTTTGCGGCTTGAGCAGTCAATTCACGAACTTTCCGACGAACTCGGACAGCGCGACGACTACGAATCGGAGGAATACCTGCGAATTGTGCATGATATTTCCGATTTCAACGAAGAGTTTACGCGGCGCGGCGGCTTGACACTTCATGCCGACGTAGAGCGTATATTGCAAGGTTTAGGCTTTGCGTCCGACGACCTTTCGCGCCTGACCGACGAGTTCTCCGGCGGCTGGCAAATGCGCATAGAATTAGCCAAAATTCTGCTTGCCAAGCCCGACTGCGTTCTGCTTGACGAGCCTACGAATCATCTCGACATAGATTCGATTCAGTGGTTGGAGCAATTTCTGAGAAACTACGACGGTGCCGTGATATTGGTATCGCACGACCGCGCTTTCCTTGATGCCGTTACCAATCGAACCATTGAAATTACACGAGGTACGATAGAAGATTATTCGGCTTCATATTCGCGATACGTGGAAATGCGCGCCGAACGACGCGCCATGAATCTCGCGGCCTATAAAAATCAGCAACGCGAAATAGAGAGAACAGAAGAGTTTATCGAGCGTTTTCGCTACAAGGCTTCGCTTGCCTCGCGTGTTCAGTCGCGAGTGAAGATGCTGGATAAAATTGATAGAATCGAGCCGGAAGAAGAAGACTTGGCGGCAATTGCATTTTCATTTCCGCCCGCACCGCGCTCAGGCTTAATAGTTGCCCAAGCCGAGAATCTGTACAAAAAATACGGAGATAAAACAGTATTGCACGGCATTGATTTTGAGCTGGGGCGCGGCGACCGTGCCGCCTTCGTAGGCAAAAACGGCGAAGGAAAAACCACGTTCTCCAAAATACTGGCCGGCACCGAAATCTACGACGGACAACTTGTGATAGGCCATAATGTCGTCATAGGTTATTATGCGCAGCATCAGGCCGAATCATTGGACGGAAACTCAACCGTTTTCGAGATAATAGACAATGCCGCAACCGGCGATATGCGCACTCGTATTCGTTCGCTTTTGGGTGCGTTTTTGTTCAGCGGCGACGACGTTTACAAAAAAGTGAAAATTCTGTCGGGCGGCGAAAAATCGCGCCTTGCATTGGCAAAGCTGCTTCTGCAACCGTCAAATCTTCTAATTTTGGACGAGCCGACAAATCACTTGGATATGCGGGCAAAAGACGTGCTGAAACGCGCTCTGCTGAACTACGACGGCTCGCTTGTGGTGGTGTCGCACGACCGTGAGTTTTTGCAGGGATTAACGAGTAAAGTATATGAATTTCGCGGCGGAAAAATCCGAGAAACGCCCGGCGATATCTATGAATTTCTCCGCTTGCGACAATTGGAAAATTTGCAACAATTGGAAAAATCAAGGCAAAGCCTGCAAGCAAAACCTGCCGCCGAAAGTGATCGGAAAGCAAATGTGCCGCCCGACCGTGAAGAGCGAAAGCGCATTGAACGCGAGCGCAGGCGTTTGGAGCGGCGGGGCACGGAACTCGAATACGAAATTGCCGAATATGAAAAGCGTGTAGCCGAACTTGAAAACATAATGTCGAAGCCCGATTTCTATTCTTCGGGAAATTCATCGGATTTATTACTCGAATACGAAAAAGAAAAAAGAAAATTAGATGCCGATTTAGACGAATGGACGGCAATAAACGAATCGCTGGAGTCTATTGCCAACAACTGATATACCTTTATATTCTCAGATAATTGCGTAGAATTCAAACGGGCTGAATAATACAATCTTACGAACTGCAACCATGAAATCGGCGAGAAAATTATTCTTGTTCATATCATTTATTCTCGTGCTTGCAACGTTGGGAGAGGCTTGGTATTTACGACAGAAATTGCCGTTGCCCGGCATAATAGATATAGAAATTCCAAATGGTGCCACACTTCCCGTTGCGATGAAAATTCTGCGAAAAAACAATGCGGTATCCTATTCGATAATTTTTCAACAAAGTGCGAAAATATATTCGATTGTTACCAAAAGAAAAATAATTGCCGGGTATTATCGCTTCTCGCCGACTGCTACGCATTGGGACTTGCTTATGTCGCTGTTTTGGGGAAAGCAAACCGTAACCGTGAATGTTGTATATCCCGAAGGAATTATGCTACAAGATTTTGCCTCTGTTTCTGCGCGTCAGATAGGGCTTGATTCGGCGGAATTTATGCGGCTTGCAACATCTGATTCTCTTTTGAAAGCGCGGGGCATATCGGGAAAATCCGTAGAAGGATATTTAATGCCCGACACATATAATTTTTTCTGGAAACAGCGTGCGGCCGCCGTTCTCGACCGCTTGCTTGACACACAAGAAAAAGTGTGGCAAGAATACGCCGATGCCGCATCGGAGCAAAAAAAGACACGCGCTGAAATTCTTACAATGGCTTCCATTATCGAGGCCGAAACGCCGCTGAACGATGAAAAAAAGCGTGTTGCAGGCTTATATTACAACCGTCTGCAAAAAAGCATGAAATTGGAGGCCGACCCTACGGTTCAATTTGCTGTCGGCAATAAAAAGCGATTGACATACAAGGACTTGGAAACGGAAAATCCGTATAATACTTATCGCTTTGCCGGATTGCCGCCCGGTCCGATAAATTCGCCCGGCAAGGCTGCCGTTGAAGCGGCCGTTTATCCGGAAAGAAACGATTATCTGTTCTTTGTGGCGCAAGGCGACGGCTCCGGAGGGCATACTTTTTCCAAAAATTACGCCGACCATCAAAGAGCGGTGCAATTATATCGTAAGCGGAGAAACAATAAATAAATACCCGAAAACAAGGGAAACTTCAAGCAGAGTAATTATTTTTTACATTTCAGCCTTTTGTGCGTCCATAAAAAACGCGCACACAAACGCCGGAGCAAAATTCCGTGTATTTATCCAAAGTTGAAATAGTCGGATTCAAATCTTTTCCGATAAAAACTGAATTATATTTTACCGACGGGCTGACTGCGGTAGTAGGCCCGAACGGTTGCGGCAAGACGAATATAGTGGACGCTATTCGCTGGGCACTCGGCGAACAAAAAGCGGGTGTATTGCGTTCCGACGTTATGGAAAACGTTATTTTTAACGGTACACGCTCGCGCAAGCCGCTCGGCATGGCCGAAGTTGCTATAACAGTATTAAATAACAAACAGATACTGCCTCTCGAATTTTCCGAAATAACTATAAAACGCCGTCTGTTCCGTAACGGCGAAAGTCAGTATTTGCTCAATAATACGCAATGCCGACTGCGCGATATAGCCGAATTGTTCATGGATACCGGAATGGGTGCCGATGCTTATTCGGTGATTGAATTGAAAATGGTCGAGTCAATTCTTAGCGACCGAACAGACGAGCGGCGCAGATTGTTCGAGGAAGCCGCCGGAATTACCAAATACAAAACGCGCCGCCGCGAAGCGCAGAGAAAATTGAATGTAGTCAACGAGGATATTGCCCGTGTGGAAGATATTATAGCCGAAGTGCAAAAAAATGTAAATTCACTTGGCAGGCAAGCGGAAAAAGCACGACAATACAAAGATGTAGAAGAAAAATCACAGATTTTGGAGCGTTTGCTTGTTCATTGGGAATATGCGGCGGCGGCGGCGGCGGCAAGCGAAACAGAACGCGAATTCGCATTGTTGCAAAAGCAAAAATCCAAATTGCGCGACGTTACACTCGAAGCCGAAACACGTTTGCAGAAAACGGAAGCGGAACAAGAAGAAGCCCGTGTAAATTTAGAGCAGATAAATCGCCGCGAGCAAGAACTTAATCGCGGCATAGGACAATTCTCGCAACAAGCGGCCGTGGCGGCCGAGCGAAAATCGGCAATAGAACGCGAACGGTTGCGGCTTGCCGCGGAAGCAGAAGAATCTGTGGAACGAAATGCGCGGTTGAAGGAAAATCTTGCTGCAATAACTGCAAAACTTGGCGAGTCCCAAGAACACAGCGCGAATGTCGAGAATCTGTATTCTGTTCGCCGCGATACCCGCAATGCCGCCGCCGCCGAAGTAAACCGCCTGCGCGATACATTCCGTGCCGCCGAACGTCGTGCCGCTACCGAACGCACCGCTGCGTCTAATGCACGGGCAAAGCATGAGAGAGCCGCCGAGCGCGTGGCAGGGTTGCGACGGCGCATCGAGGAAATTGTTGCCGATACAGAACGCGTAGCCGTGCAATACGACGAAATCAAAAATAAACGCATGGTACACGAGGCGCGACGAGAAGAATTTACGGCATCGGTTGCCGCCGCCGAAGAAGCACTCAAAACGGCGGAAGACCGTGCCGCGGCTTTACGTGCCGGCAAAGAGCGAACGCAAAACCGTATAGGCGAATTGCGAAGCGAACTGGCTCATGCCAAAGCATCGTTCGATTTTTTAGGCGGCTTGATAGACACGGCCGAAAGCTCGCAATTCCTTATGAAATCAAACTCTTGGCAACCTGTAGGAGAAAAATCTCTGCTGGCCGAACTTGTGGCTGCCGAAGAGAAATTTCGCGTTGCAATAGAGTCCGCACTCGGCGAAGCCGGAGGTTGCTTTATGGTCCAGACGCGCGCCGATGCTTTGGCGGGTTGCGCAACCCTTCGCTCTTCGGGCAAGGGAAAATCAACATTTATTTGTCGTGATGCAATACGGCCGATACCCGCACCGCCCGCGCCGCCCGACGGAAGTTTCGGCTGGGCAAGTGAATTGGTTCGTTGCGATGACGATGCACGATATGCACTGCGCGGTCTGCTCGGACGCGCCGCCGTAGTAGAAACTCTCGATGATGCATTCGCCGCAATAAGTTCGGGGAAAGCTGATGCGGCTATAAGTCTTAGCGGTGAAATAGCAAGAGCAAACGGCGTTGTACGTGGCGGTTCCACCGCCAAAACGGAAGGAATGCGCGTTGGCAAACGCGAGCAAACAGCCAAGTTGCGCGGTAAAATAGATGCGCTTAAAGCCGATATTGCCACATCCGAGCAAGAAATAGCCGCAATAAATACCGAACTTTCCGGCGTAAATATACCGCAATTTGCAGCAAATGTTCGACGAGCCGAAGCCGAAAAAAATAATTTTGAACAGCAAGGAACGCAACTTCGCTTTCAAACAGACGCATTAGAACGGTCATTGGCAAATTTTACCGCACAGACAGAGCGAGTCCGTACCGATACAGCCGCAGCCGAATCCGAGGCAACCGCTTACGGGAAAGAATTTGAAACATTGCGCGAATATTCCGTAGGGCAAGAAGAAATTTCCGAGCAAACCTCCGGCGCAATACGCACCGCCGAGCAAACTCTTGCTGTTGCCGAACAGGAAATGCAGCTGGCTCATATAAACTTAATCCGCACGAACGCCGAACGCGACGCACTTCGGCGGGAAATAATGCGAACGAACGAGCAAATATCAGCCGAACAACGCAACGAAACACAACGCAGCACCGAAATTCAATCACTTGACGAACAATTTGAAGCAGCTGTCAGATTGGCAAGAAGCGCGAGTGAGGAGGCCGATTTGTTGCGCGACCAGCGCAACTCCATTCGCGAAACAAAAGACGGCTTGAACAAACGATTGGAGATACGCCGCGCAGAATATCAGACCGTAGCGCAGGAAATACGCGAGCAACGCGAACAGCACGACCGCTTGACGACCATTGCTCATGAACGCGAGCTTAGACTTGCCGAATTTCGTAACCGTATTGAAGCCTTGCAAGCTAATGCCGTCGAAAATCTTAGGATGACCGCCGAAGACTTGGCCGCGCCGACCGACGGCGAACCGCCCACACCGGAAATGCGACAAGAACTTGCACGGCTAAAACGGAAACTTGCATCTCTCGGCAATGTGAACTTCCTTGCAATAGAAGAGTTTAGCCAAGAAAATGAACGCCTTGTGTTCTTGAGGGCCCAATCGGACGATTTACGACAATCAAAACAAACACTTGACGAAACCATTGCCGAGATAAATACTACGGCGCAACGGCACTTTAATGATACGTTCGATACGGTGGCACGGAATTTCAGCGAACTTTTCGGGTTGCTGTTTGGCGAGTATGCGGAGGCGAGTATACGTTTAGCCGATGGCGACCCTCTCGAAGCCGATATAGGAATCACCGCAAAACCGGCCGGTAAGCGTCCGCAATCCATAGAATTGCTTTCCGCCGGAGAAAAAACACTGACAGCAATTGCACTTCTATTCGCGATATATTTGGTTAAACCAAGCCCGTTTTGCATTCTCGACGAGGTAGACGCGCCGCTCGACGACGCAAATATCGAACGATATCTGCAACTTATTCGCAAATTCAGCGAAAACACGCAGTTTTTAGTTGTTACTCACAATAAGAAAACAATGGAATCTGCCGATATTCTCTACGGCGTAACACAAGAGGAAGAGGGTGTTTCGCGGGTTGTTGCCGCCAAATTTTCAGAGCATAAAAAGTCTGCGTAAAGGCGAAGTCCGCTTCTAAAGATACACTTCACATATCCAACAATATCGCTTCGTTTTCACGAAGCCAACTTTCTGCGATTGAGTAATCGGGACAAATATGCGCTACCAATCGCCAAAATTCAGTACTGTGATTGTGGTGAACCGTGTGGGTTAATTCATGACACACAAGATATTCCGCTATTGACGGCGGTGCCATAACCAAACGCCAGTTAAACGACAGGTTTCCGTTCGACGAGCAACTTCCCCATCTTGATTTCTGCGAGCGTATAGTAATTTTACCGTATGAGAACCCATGCTTAGCGGCAATACGCCGTACATTTCCGCATATAATTACTTCGGCTTCGTGCTTATACCACCGCTCGCGGCGTGCAGTGTCCGATAAAACATCTTCGCAAGTTCTAATTACGCGAGAAACGTAATCTATGGCAAGACCGGCAAGATTTCTGTCGACTATTACATCGAAATTCTGGCCTAAAAAAAGAAGTTGGTTTGCAGGTTTTTCGGTTAAGCGACGCTCTCGGGCGGCTAATTTTTGTCGTGTTTTTTCTATCCAGCGAATCTTTGCATAGTACAATTCGCGTATTTGACTGTCGGAATATCGAATAGGAGCTATCAGCCGAATATCGCCGCCGCGCTCGATTTCAATACGTGCTCTTTTGACTTTGCGTCGGATAAGCGCGACATCGGGCGGCAACGGCGATTTTGCAGGCATAAACTCAGTTCTATATATTTGCAATACGGAAAGTACTATTGCACGAAGTTATTTTCCTGAATCGGCCGACGGCTCAACCGTCTCTCTAATCGAATAAATTATTACGGGATTAGCAGGAATACTCGTATTAGGCAGCAATTCTGTTTCGCCTATCGTATGTACATTTTTCATGCCGCTCAGAACACGCCCGAAAATCGTGTATTTTTTAGGTAAATCCGTATCTTCAAGGCAAATAAAGAATTGACTGCCATTGGTGTTCGGACCTGAATTTGCCATGGCGAGAGTTCCCTCTTGGTATCCGCTTCTATAACTCGGGGTTTCGGGATTCAGTTCATCTTCAAATTTTCCGCCCCATGCACTTTTTCCGCCGCGCCCCCATCGTGAGCGAAGAGCCGTATCTCGTGTTTGCGGGTCGCCCGCCTGTATCACAAAATCGGGTGCTACGCGATGCACGAGAATACTGTCGTAATAGCCGGCAGTTGCCAACATCTTGAAATTTTCGGTAGTTTTAGGAGCGTCTTTACCGTAAAGCCCAAGCAGTATTTCGCCCATAGAGGTTTTGACGATAAACTTATGTGTAATGACGGGGTCGCCCGCAGCAGAAACGACGCTTTGTGCAAATAGTCCGAAAGTACCGCTTAAAAGTGCTGCCAAGCAAGTTCCGAGGGCAGTAAAAGCTTTTATTAAGTTCATTTCTTTTTAGCAGGATTTTTTGTATTAACGGGTTGTTTAGATTTGGCACCGGCTAGCGTTACCCTTTTAACAATCATTTCGATTTTATCGTTCGGACGGTCGTTTGCACCGCGAGGCGCGGCCGCAATTTTATCGGCTACTTCCATACCACTCAATACTTTGCCGAAAATACTATACTGCCCGTCGAGGAATGTGGGGTCTGCCACACATATAAAAAATTGTGAAGTGGCACTGTTCGGGTCGTTTGAACGAGCAGCGGAAATAATGCCGCGAGTATGCGAGAGCGTTTTGCTGAATTCTGCCGGAACGCGCTTTAGCGACGGGTCGCCGTAGCCCCAAGTGTCGGGATTTCCGCCACGGCTGTTCGGGTCGCCGCCTTGTATCATAAACCCCGGAATAACGCGGTGGAACGCGGTGTGGTCATAGAATCCTATGCTGACAAGCGAGTCGAAATTTGCGCAATGTTTAGGGGCGGCATCAGGAAAAAGCTCGATTGTAATATCGCCAAGCGATTTTCCGTTTTGCGATGCAGAAATAATGTATTGCGGATTGGACGATTTGGACGGTGCGGGCTTGGCACCTTTTTTCTGCGCTTGCATACCATATACCGCAACAGCAAGAAAAGTTGTTACGGCGGCAATTCTCAGAAAATACTTCATAAAAAAACTCCAAAGAGAAAGATATAAGACAAATGATTGTATTACGATGAAAAAATCGTGATTTTATTGGATAAAAGGACGTAAAAAACACGTTTTTTGTAATCTTTGTAACTGTTAGGATATAAAGAGAAACCGATATTGCCGCTATATTCGGAATTGAATTTAGATGGGATTTTATTTAATAAAAAAAGGCCTCATACTCTATGTGTATGCGACCTGTCGTTAGGTGCAGAAGGTGGGACTCGAACCCACACGTCTTTAAGGGACACTGGATTTTGAGTCCAGCGCGTCTGCCAATTCCGCCACTCCTGCGTAGATGCGCCGCAAAAATACAAAGTTTCCCGCATATAATATCAACGAAATTGCGAACAACTGTCCGCCATAGGTTTTTTGCACTGAATACGGCAAATGTTTGATCGGTGCGCATTACGGGTTAATCCCCGTTCTTTTTCGGCAACTTGTTTAGCGCATACATTTCAAACGGATATGTACCTGGCGGCAGCATAGCCTTTGCCTCGATTTTTGATATTTTTGCAAAAAGCGCGAACAATTTGTTCGGAAATTCATTCTTGATTTTTTAAGGATTGATTATGACATTCTCACCCATAGTTTCAATCTCGGCGACCGAACTGAAACGGCGTATGACAAATAACGAAGACTTGGTTATTCTTGATGTGCGCCTTTCCGACGAGCGCAACAATTTTCATATTGAGGGCGATTCTTTGAATATACCGCTCGAAGAATTGCAGCAACGAATCAGCGAGATTGAGCCTTTTCGCGACCGCGAAATAATAATTTACTGCCGTAGCGGAAATCGAAGCGGACAAGCGTGTATGTTACTTGGTCGGGAAGGTTTCAAAACGGCAAACCTTATGGGCGGGCTTCTGAAATGGATAGTGTAAATTATGAATGACACGGACGGCGGTAAATCGCAAACAGATGTAGAACTTTCGGTTGCAATGGTGCGAAATATACGAGGGTTTGGGCGTTACCTTGCCCTCGAGCGCGGATTAAGCGATAATACATTGTCGGCGTATAAATTGGAGATACGAAGATTCTCCGAGTTTTTAGCCGGTCGAGGAAAAACCTCGCAAACGGAGGCAGACGTAGCCGACGCAACCGATTTTCTGCTGTTTTTGGCCGATTGCGGGCTTAGTGTTGCAAGTCGGGCGCGAGCTCTCAGTTCATTACGGACTTTTTACGGCTATTTGCAGACCGAAGGTGCAAAATACGACCCTACGGAAACGCTGGAACTGCCCAAATCCGGTCGCGAGCTTCCCGACGTGCTTTCTGCCGATGAAATATCGCTTTTACTTGAACAGCCCGACGTAAAAAATCCGGCCGGCGTGCGCGACCGTGCAATACTTGAAACTTTGTACGCTTGCGGCTTGCGGGTATCGGAATTGTGCAATTTATGCAGACGCGACATATTGCCCGATGTAGAAATTATCCGCGTATTCGGCAAAGGCTCCAAAGAGCGCATAGTTCCAGTCGGACGTTCCGCTTTGGAGTGGTTAGACCGTTACAGTCGCGATGTTCGTCCCTTATTTATGAAATCGGGTGCGGAAACTGAAGGCAAGTTGTTTTTAAATCAGCGCGGGCGTGGTTTAACGCGCATGGCAGTATGGAATATTGTATCATCTGCGGCGCATAAAGCAGGATTGCCCCAAAATGTTCATCCGCACACGTTTCGCCATTCCTTCGCCACTCACCTGCTTGAGGGCGGTGCTGATTTGCGTGCGGTGCAGGAAATGCTTGGCCACTCCGATATTGCAACTACGCAAATCTATACGCATATTGACCGTGAGTACATACGCGAGGTTCACCGTGCGTTCCACCCGCGCGCTTAAATTATCCGCTATTCTAATCGAGAGCGCGGAACGGACGAAGGAACCGAAAACGAAAGACGCTTTTTCTCCGAAGAATTAACCGTAATATCCGACGCACTGAACGCAACCGTTGAATTTTGCGCCGGAACAGTTATCGCCACTTTTTTCGCCACCTGAATTTTATCGGCTTCGATAAAATCCTCGTATCGTGCATTGATTTGTATCGTGCCGTCCGCCGCTTTACGTTGATACTGCACAAGTGCTTGACGCTCAATGGAAAACAGCGCGTATTCTATACCGTTTCCGGGTGTTTTCCTTTGGAAAAGCACAGACTTGGACGATGATTGCATATCGCCGCCGTCGGCAGAAGGTGCAAAAAGCGCAATATCACCGGGCGGCTCGCCGCGCAACAGACGCGCAAAATCTTGATAAGAAAGCGGTACATTAATGGCTCGGGCAATATTTGCGGCATTAGGCGCACCTTCTAGAGCGCGATTATTAAAAGCATCGAAAAACAGAAAATAATCGCTACGGGCGTATAGTTTGCCCACCGATATTCCAAAAGCGCGAAACGTCATGGCAAGCGAATCGTCGCGGCATATAGTCATTGTGCAGTTGGCCGGCGGCGCGGCCGTTCCGTTTATAGTAGCGTTTACTGCTGCAGTTATATCAAGCACGGAAAGTGCCGATTTTCGCACTTCTATAGCAGCAAGCAACGTTGCTACAGGCGACGATAAAGGCAGATTTATCTGCGTGTACGTCGTGTCTTTTTCTTTTTGCGGCTCTGTCTTTTCGGCTATATGCCTCGTGCTCGAACACGCACTCAAAACAAAAGCGGCAGTAATCATCGCAACTGTCGGTTTCATGGCTGTTTTTATTTTCCGAACATTTTTTTGATATGCATAGCATTTTTTTATTGAGAGAAAAGGTTGCTGATTGAGCATTTTTACCTTTACCCGCTTTCCCGAATAAATAGACGAACTGCGTAACTTTGTCTTTTATATCAAGTTTTAACATAAATTACGCACTTTGTTTTTTTCGGTGTTTTTTCGGAAAACAACGCTTGTTCGATAGGGTATCCTGCAATCGGACAGGTCCGATATTCTCAAATACACGACTGCGAACAGTTGTAAGATTCTTTAAGTACGGCCGTTATGTTCATAAATTTATTTTTTTTCATATTTTTGCAACCAATGTTCAATCCGCCATATACTTGACGCAATAACATATTGCTTTATGTCGGTTTTGTTCAATTATTTTTGTAAAAAGCCATGTATAAAATAGAAAAAACGGGCTACGGCTTTAAACTGACATTTGCCGATTTCATCAACGCCGAAGAGATGAAAAAATGGGTAGAAGACAGTAAAAAAGCGTTGTTGACGACAAGCAGCGGATTTCATATTTTTGTTGATATGAGAACGCTAAAGCCTTTGCCGGCCGATGCACAGCAATATATGCAGGAAGGCCAAAAATTATATAAGCAAAAAGGCATGACACGTTCTGCGGTTATTCTTGCCAGCTCGGTAACTAAAATGCAATTCAAACGCATCGCCCAAGAAACGGGGATATATCAATGGGAACGATATATTGATGCTTCTTCAGTTCCCGCCTGGGAAAAAGTAGGTGTAGATTGGCTTAAATCGGGTATAGACCCGGACAAGTAAAACGCTTGGCACATATCGCCGTACTTTTTGCATGACGGCAATGGGCGTTTGCGCACCTATTTTGATAAATAAAACGCTTCATTAGTAAGTTTTGTTGCTCTTTTTAAAGTGCGACAAATGGCTACACACGCCCCAACCAAACATTACTCGCTGTTTTTATCCCATACTTTGCACTACGTGGAGATAATTGGGCATAGGCGCACGTATGCGCTACTATAACAGGATTTTTGCAAAACCGCTCTTTATTATTTCCTGCAATCTTGAATGTAAATGCGGCAACGCAGATTTATTTCTAAACAATTCCATAAACGTTATGCTACAATCAACAACATTTCTTACCATACAATCAACGGCTGCCATTATTTCTTTGATAGCAACCGCACTTGTAATTTCCGTCGTAGTCTTTTTGATGACTACTTCATCGGTGGACGAGGATAAAACGTCCGCAAAAAATAAGGTGTATAAAATACGCGGCAGATATATGATAGGATTAATATCGTGCGTTGTGATATCCTTGTTGTTTACTCTGCGTTTATTGCCGTATCCGCAATTCCACGATAAGCCCGATAGAACCATTACCGTAGTAGCTATGCAGTGGGCATGGAAAATGACGGACGGTGAACCTAACGTTAAGCCCGATATGCTTGAAGGCACGCCTGACATTTCTGTTCCCGTAAACAAGCAAATACAATTTGTGGTAACTTCACAAGACGTAAATCACAACTTTGCAATATACGACGCCAAGGGAGTTCTGCTCGCTCAAACTCAGGCTATGCCGGAATATAAAAACAGACTTAATTATACATTTGCCGAAAAGGGTGATTATCACGTATTCTGCTTGGAATATTGCGGCTTATTGCACGCCGGAATGTTCGCTACGATTCACGTGGAATAATATATTAATGCGGGGCTGTTCGTAGCGGCAATTCGGTGCTTTAGTGTTAAATTGCTTCTATATGCGTAACCGTTTACCAAAGGTATTTAGGTCTGTTTTTTTAATTTCTCAAACAATAAAACCAAAAATAAATTTATGATACAGTTAAGTTTTGAAGAGCAAAAAGGACAAAGAAAATTCGTTGTTGCTTGGAGCATCACATTCCTTGTCTTATTTCCCGTGTTGATTGCGTTAGGCTTGTTGATGCGCCTTAATCAAGGCGAAATTATAGCAATGCAACCAACTACTTTTTATGCTATAATGACTTTGCACGGCTTGGGTATGGCCGGCGTATTATTCAGTATGTCTTTTGCCGGATTATGGTATTTAATCGGCACACGATATACAAAACTCAGTCTTGGAATGGGCTATTTTGTTTTCGCTCTTACGCTGGCAGGCGTTATTGGCCTGACTGTTGCCACTTTAATAGGAAATTACGCACCGGGCTGGTATCTTCTGTATCCTCTGCCTTTTGTGGGCACAAGTTGGGAAGAATGGTCGAACGGAATGGCTATTATATCGCTGATTATTCTTGGAGTTGCTTGGATAATAGGCAGCTCGCATATAGTTTCTGCCCTGGCAAAGGAATACGACGGAGCGTTTAATTTACTCGGTTGGCAATATCTGGGGAAAAAAGAGGTCAAACGCGAAGTTCCGCCCATAGCGATGATAACTACAATAAGCCTGATAGCCGGCGTAATGTCGTTTTTAATAGGTGCAGTATTCCTGCTTCTTCTGCTTCTGAAATATTTTGAACCGTCGCTATCGTTTGACCCGTTGCTTCTTAAAAATTACGTGTTCTTCTTCGGGCATACTTTAGTTAATATAACCTTATATTGCTGTCTCGGCTGGGTATATGAGCTTTTGCCCGAATTTACGGGGCGTGAATGGAAAACAAACAAAGTGTTGGTGTACTCGTGGAACTGTACGTTCTTCTTCATTTTGTTCGCATATTTCCACCACTTGTATATGGATTTTGCACAGCCTATGATATTTAATTATTTTGGGCAAATCGCGTCGTTTTCGAGCTCCGTTCCGGCATCGGCAATTACCATGTTCGGCATCATTGCCCAATTCTATCATTCTAAAACCAAGTGGGGGATTATTCCGACAGCCTTTTTGTTAGGCGTTGCAGGCTGGGCAATCGGAGGATTTGCCGCCGTAGTTGATTCGGCTATTGCAGTCAACAAAATATTGCATAACACCATGTGGGTGCCGGCACACTTCCATACATATATGCTGTGCGGAGTTGTATTGTTCATTCTTGGATTTTTATTCTACATAACCCATTCCAAAGCAGAGCAGGAAAGAAATAAACCTGCGAAAATCGGCCTTTGGTTATTCATTACCGGCTCTGCCGGATTTCTGTCAATGTTCTATATGGGCGGTTTGAACAGCATACCGAGAAGATATGCGGACTATGCGTCCAGCCCGATAGCATCTACTCATGACACAGGAGCTTTACTTGCATATATTGCAGCAATATTTATAGTATTGATTCTTGTAGGCCTGCTTACAATGTACGCCTCGATAATTTTCAGACTTGGCGCGGACAAAAGAGAAACTTTGTAATTATCGCATATATTGAACGGATACGGACAGTTCTGATATACGAAAAGCAAGCGGAAATGAAAAAAATCCTTGTGCCTGTAATTGCTTTGGCAATTTGTTCGGCAATACTATGGAAATGGACTCTCGGATTCTCGTCTTTTACGGTTTTTTCGTACACGCTCGATACAGCCGGCGAGATTCCGAGAGCATTTCCCGATTTGCAAATGATTGACCATAACGGCAATACCTTTAGCTTAAAAGATAAAGGCAAATACATACTGCTTAATTTCGTATATCTGGACTGCCCCTCTGTATGTCATAAAGTTAACAACAGGCTGGAAAATATTTATCACTCTTTCGACTCTTCTGTTGCATATTCGCGATTAGAGTTTGTAACTTTGAGTTTTGATTTAAAAAACGACGATATAAGAAAAATCAGAAGCTATCGCGAGCATTTCGGCAAAGATATAAGCGGTTGGTCTTTTGCTTTGCCGTACCAATCCGACCAAGAAAGATTCGACCGCTTTCTTCACAACGCAGGAATATGGAAATACACTAATCCGGCTACCAACATAACAAATCATTCCGTTTACTTGTTCCTTATCGCACCGGACAATAAGATAGTCAGAGTTTTTGACCCCGCCCGAGAATCGGACAAATCCATCGTTGAACAAATAACCGCGTGCTTAAAAAATCAAACGATATAATTACGCTTTCATTAATTTTGGGAGCGGCCGCACTAATTTCTTTTCCGTTAAACGAATGGTTATCGGAAACTATGCCGCGGCACCAAATATTACAGTTGCCTGCCATGTTCGGCTTAGGCATTATTGCCGGTCACCGCTTCTCCAAAAAACTCACCTTAGATGCTCCTTGGAGAATAGCGACTCTTGTGTTTATTATGTCGTCTTTGATTTTCTGGATGTTGCCTCGCTCTGTTGATTTATCGGTCATAGATACATCGTTTAACAGAGTAATGCATATAAATATGCTCACGGCCGGATTTTTTGTGGTTCCGGCATTAAGAAACGCGATTCTTGAAATTAAGATTATATTTCTCGGCATGACGGCCGCCATGATTACGGCATCGGGCGGCGTACTGCTTGTTTTCGATTTATTGCTGTGCAGTGCTTTCACCATCGAGCAGCAAAGGCAGACCGGACAACTGATGATTATTATAGGCTCGACATTGTACGTATATGCTTTTTTTGTTTTTTTCAGAGGGCTTCGGAAAAACAGAATCACAGCCAATCAATAATTTTCGAGATATATTTTTAGGATTCCGCGACTTTACCCTATATTACAACGTTTTTACGGTATACTACAAATTGTTTTTTCGGCTGTTCGTCATGTCGGAACGAATTTGCCGCATGATTGGCTCTTTGTCGTTAATTTCTTAAAAAACAATATCTTAACTCTATGAAATACTACGTTTCAACTGCATTGATTTGTGTATTGCTTCTTTCCGCTTGCTCGGAAGAACCAACTTCGACACAACCCCCAACAACACTAACACCAATTCTAAAAGTTAATATACAACCGGATTCCTTAGATGGTTGGCTTTACTATTCATTTGACCTTGATTCAATTATTCCCGCTTCGCAGAGCAATACAGATATTTGGGACGTTAAATTAAGGTATTTACCTTATGATACAACTGCTTCCGGTATTGGTAACTTTATTAATGTGTTTTTGAATACCGGACCAATTTATTTCAATTCCGGCACGGTAAATCCAAACGGAAAAACAAAAGTCGCAATTATAGACAGTATTTTTGACCAATTAAGCGTAGTTCCGCAGGAATCCTTGTTCCTTAGCGACGATACTTCTTCCGCCGGACGTGCATTCAAAACTTTACAATATCCCAATACGATTTTTATCTATTCAGGGCCGCCAAATCACGCCTGCACATTTAAGCCTAATAAAACCGTCGTATTGCGCTCGCGAAGCAATAAATACTACAAGGTGCAGTTTCTGAGTATTTACAAAGATGCCCCCGAGCAACCTAATACGAAAACCGAATTAGGATATTATCGCTTCCGATATATAAAAGCGGACGGAACGCGGCTTAAATAGGAAAATAAAATCGGCTGTACTTTTAATTTGACACACAAAATCAAGAAATCGATTACGAAATTATCAGAATGAATAAAACTCCGAATGGATTTTATTTAACCGAAATTACAGATATTTACGACGCGAGGATTGCTCCGTATCGCGTTATGACATTGCGCAATGCAGATAGCCATAACAGCGATGCCACTTTTATAGCCGACGGTAAAAGAGTAGTTGAAACATTGTTGCGCAGTACGGCCGGAATTCGTTCTATATTCGCTTTGCCGGAATTTTACGAATTATACGGCGAACAGATAGCGGCGAGAAATTTACCCGAAGGCACATTGCTTGCGGCCAGTGCCGAAGTAATGGAAAATATAACCGGATTCCGCCATCATTCGGGCGTAATGGCTGTTGGCGTTCGTCCTGCTTTTGTACCGTTCGACAAAATAGAGTTTCCGGCTATAGGGCTTTGCGGCGTGATAAATCCCGAAAATGTCGGCATAATAGCCAGAAATTGCGCGGGATTGGGCTTCCGTTCTTTAATTATTGACGAAGCGACTTGCAGCCCTTACTTGCGGCGAGCAATGCGTGTATCTATGGGTGCAACTCTTCTGTTGCATATATGCCGCGTGGAATCGTTTCCGGATGCTTTGACAAAAATATCTACAGAAAGAGTACCGCAGATTATTGCTGCGGAAACCTTAGAAAATGCAGTTCCGCCCGATGCCATAGCATGGAAAGAAAGAACTTTGATTCTTTTCGGCAGCGAAGACAAGGGCATATCTGCCGAAACGCTGGCTATATGCAATGCAGTTACGGCAATTCCGGTTACGCCGTCGGTTCACTCGCTTAACGTGGCGGCTGCAAGCTCGATAATTCTCTATGCGGCAACCGCAAAATTGGCAATCTTAAATTAGCGGATATTTCTAATTGTCTTTCTCTAATAAAAAACATCAACAAAACACCAAAATACAAACACAGAAAACGGACGCGCTCAAATAAATCATGACCTTTCTCAATCCATTGGTTCTTTTAGGACTTGCGGCTGCATCCATACCGCTTTTGTTGCATTTGTTGAATTTACGGAAACTGCGCGTTACGGAATTCAGCACCTTGCGTTTCCTGAAAGAATTGCAAAAAACAAAGATACGCCGTCTTAAGCTGAAGCGCATTATTCTTCTTATTCTGCGAATGTTGATTGTGATATTTGCAGTGCTTGCTTTTGCACGCCCTACGGTAAAAACCGCATTGCCTGCGCTTGGAACGCATATAAAATCAAGTGTGGTAATTTTATTGGATAATTCCTTCAGTATGGATGCTTCCGACGGCGGCGGCAATCGTTTGAAACAAGCAAAAACTGCCGCACTATCGGTTTTATCTGCACTAAAAGACGGCGACGAGGCGGCCGTAGTTACGCTTGCCGGCACATCGTCCGAGCGAAAGACAACATTTTCGCGAAATTTCCAGATGTTGCGTAACGAAATTGAAGGTTTAAAGATTGGATATGCACCGGCTTCGTTAGAGGACGGATTGCGAACATCTCAAAAAATTCTGCAATCATCGGCTAATCTTAATAAAGAAGTGTATGTTATAACCGATGCGCAACGCAATATTTTCGTTCGCAAACAAGGCGATTCTTTGCGGTCGTTGGATAATGCCGCCGCTGTCTTTGTTGTTCCTGTCGGCAGTTCGGAAATAGCCGATATAAATTTGACCGTGGATTCGGCGAATGTTATCAGCCGATTCTTTGCTCTCGGCAAACCCGTTGAGGTTGAAGCAATTATACGAAATTCCGGCAAGCGCGACGCAAAAGGAGTTGCAGTCGGATTAACTTTCGACGGGCAACGTGCCGCACAACGCACGACCGATATTCCTGCCGGCGAATCTCGTGCAGTCGCTTTAGCCGCCGCGCCTCATAAGTCGGGAATTATACAAGCGGCGATAGAGATTGAAAATGATGCTCTTGAGCCGGATAATAAGCGGTTTTTCGGATTTATCATAGCCGATAAACCACGTGTGGCTTTATTCGGCGACGAATCACACTCGCGTTTTTTGTCGCTTCTTCTTGCAACTCAAAATGTTACGGCCGAAATCGAAAAATTTCCGCCCGCAGCCCTTGGCGGCACTGCGCTGCAAAATTATGATGTAATAATAACAAATTGCGAAATAACGGCTTCCGATGCTTCGCGCATTGACGGCTTCGTTCGCGGCGGCGGCGGCGCATTGATATTCGCCAATGAAAACAATACGGCTGTTTATTCAACATTCGGACTTTCCGGAGGCGAACTCCAAAATTTTGCACTGACGCAACCGGCGCAATTTATTTCTATAGACAAATTGCATCCGCTATTCGAAGGGGTATTCAAAGGTTCTACCGAAGCCAACCGTCCGGCAGAATCGCCCGACATACTGAAAGCAATGCCTGTTATCGGCGGACAATCTTTAATTTCAATGAACGGAGGAGCATTTCTTGCCGAACAGCGTTTGGGTAGCGGCCGTTTGCTTACTTGCGCAGTTTCACCGGAAGTTTCGTGGGGCAATTTTCCATTGACAGGAATATTTCCGGCGATTGTTGTACGTGCAATATCATACACGGCAATACGCGAATCTTTCAGCAGGCAAGTTACCGTAGGCGAACGGGTAAATATTCCGTTACCGCAACATTATTCTGGAGGCGAGTCTTACAAAATAGTTGACCCGTCGGGAGTTGAGTCTTTCCGTAAAGCGGCAGTATTGCCCGGCGGCACAGTTGTCGAGATTTCTGCCGAACAACAAGGCGTTTATCGCATTTATGCGCAAGACGGTAAGCCGACGGCCGCTCTTGCGGCCAATCCGCCTGCAAGCGAAGGTAATTTATCGTTTGCGGCAAAATCAGAGTTGCAGAGTTTGACAAGCTCTTTTGTTTCAGAAAAAACTCCGATAGAAATAATATCGGAAACGGCAACCGTAGCCGAAAGCGTAGCCCGTGCGCGAGTAGGTTCCGAGCTATGGAAAGCCTGCATAGTTGCTGCATTGCTATGCGCGATAGCCGAAATGCTTGTAGCACGCGCCTCACGACAAACCGAAGCCGCAGAATGATACGGCTTGTTAAATTAAGAATCCGCCGCCGCCTTGTTTATGCGAACTCCCGAATGGTGCAAAAACAAATATACGCCGCTCCCCCCATGCAAACTACTTTTTACGCCTTAAGAATTTAGTTGCAAAAGCGGCAAATGTTTGCCGAGATAAGATACCGAATACAATCAGCAACGGCACATAAACAGCGATAACTCCCAATCGCAACCAAAGATTATGCGTCCACAAGCCCGCAATATACAGTATAATAGTTATCGTCGCTATAAGCACTACGCGCTTCCAATCATAGCGCACGGGATAGATTTTTTTTGCATAGTATTTGGCTGTTATTGCACTCAGCAAGTATGCGCCGAAAGTAGCCCAGGCACCTCCGGCAATACCGAAAACGGGAATTAAAATAAAGTTTAAAGCTATATTGGCCGCCGCCGCCGCCGCCGTGGCCATGGGCAGGTAGCCTGTACGCTTTGTAATGTGAAAAGCTGCCGAAAGATGAGTGAATACACCGTTGAAATAATATCCGGCAAGTACTATCGGGACTATTCCGAGACCGCTCCAATAAGCAGGATTGATAAGTTTTCCGCCCGGAAAAGGAATTTGAACTATAAATTCGATGAGTAAAGAACCGGCTAAAAAAATCGCACCGCAAACGGCCGAAAAATATACCAAAGCACGGGAAAGCAAAGAACCTATGTCTGCATCGTTACGATGACTTAAATAAAATGGCTTCCAAGCATATTCAAATACCAAAACCGCAAGCATCATCGGTATACCCAAACGATAGTTGGCCTGATACATTCCTACGGCGGCACCGCCGGCCAACATCATCATTATAGGACGGTCGGCTACTTGCAGCATCATCGAAGAGAAAGACGACGGAATGGTGGGCAATGAAAATCGCAACATCTCGCCGAATAATTTTTTATCAAAATGCGGACGTAAATTTTGTAGTAATTCGGAGATAATCATCGTAGCCGCTATTGCCGAAGCAAGCGTCCCCGCCCATACTACACCCGTAATTCCTTGATGTAATTTTACCAGAAAAAACCAATTTGCTGCTACGTTCACAATAATTGCGGCCAGTTTCAAAAGTGCGAAACGGCGTGCGCGACGCTTCATTCGCAGGTAAGCGTAAGGTACGATAACAACAGCATCGAAAAACGGCATCAGCGAGGCTATGCGAATTAAAGGTGCGTAATCGGTACGGGCAAACAACACTTCCGAAACAGGACTTGCAAAAGCAAAACACAACATTGTGCCGAGAATGCCTGCAGTAGCCGTTATTCCGAACGACATAGTGAACACCATGCGCGAGCGTCGTTCATCGTCGGGAGAAAAAAAACGCAGAAATGCGGAATCCGCACCGAAACCGTAAAGTATATTGACAAATCCGAGAATTGAGTAAAGATAGGCAACCGCCCCGAATTCTTCTTTCGAAGGCAGAAAATTGGTGTAAAGAGGCGTTAAAAGAAAAGTTAAAAACCGCCCGACAATCGTGGCAAGTCCGTAAATCAAAGTATCGGAGGCAAGCGTTCGCAGTTTTCCGCTCATGCAGTTCAGCGTTAAATTATTTTATACCCGTTATTTAGCGTCGAAAACGGGTAAATAGACGGCAAACATAAAATTATTCGTATTCAGTCCCGGAAATTCATAATTGGCCATAGTCAGATTGCGCCCGTAGACTAATCTCACTCCGAACATTCCAACGCCGATTTCCGGTCTAAAACGTAAAGCACCAATATTGAAGTCCGTGTAATAGATAACACTTGCACCGAACGAAACAAATAAATTCATTGTAAAAGTAATTTTGGGTGCTATTACGAAACGTCCGTCCGGTCTGCCGGTTTCTGCTCCCAGAGTAAAAACCCCGTACCCTTTAATAAGCGAAGTTTTAGGCCAGTGGATTTTCGCACCGTAGGAATAGCCCGCCTCGGCATATAAATAATTGCCGTGCAGAACGCCGGCCGTAATACCGGATGTCGGAATATCGTCGGCCGCCCGAATATTTATGGTGGCTACGGCAAGGAAAACGATAGTTCCTATTATTGCGAGATTTTTTTTGTTGCTATAATTCAATTGCTATGCTGCATATTGTCGGCTTGCCGCCCGATGCGGTGCTTAGACGGATTTACTTCTTTTTTTAGGGTAATTTATGCGACTGAAAAGATGAAACGGCTTAATATATTCATTTTATCGTAAAGTTCGCTTTACAGGCGTGTTGCGTTTAGGCTGATTAGTTCGGGTTGTCGTATCTTTGCGGAAAATTTAGTAATCTTTTGAGAAATGCGCAGGCGACTATGGAAGAGCAGCCTTTATCCGATAGTGAAATTCACGCTCATTCCGCACCAATAAGGCGTGTAACCACCAATCAACTCGGTAAAATGAAGCGTAAAGGTCAGCCTATTGCGGCTTTGACGGCTTACGATGCGCTGATAGCCCGAATTTTTGACGATGCCGGCATTGATGTTATACTCGTGGGCGATTCGCTGGGCAACGTTGTGCAAGGCCACGAAACCACTATTCCCGTTACTCTCGACGATATTATTTATCACACTCGCGCCGTGAACAGAGGTGTACGTCGCGCCCTTGTAGTGGCGGATATGCCGTTTATGAGTTATCAGGTTTCGCCTGAAGAGGCATTTCGCAATGCGGGGCGACTCATGAAAGAAGCCGGCGCGGGTGCGGTAAAAATCGAGGGCGGCAAGCGTGTTGCCGATGCTGTAGGGCGCATGACAGAAGCCGGTATCCCCGTAATGGGGCATTTGGGACTTACACCGCAAAGTATTTACCAATTCGGCACTTACCGTGTGCGTGGAAAGGAAACGAACGAAGCCGAAAATATATTGGCCGATGCTAAATTGCTTGAAGAAGCCGGCGCGTTCGCCATTGTATTGGAGAAAATTCCGGCTGAATTAGCCGCACGCGTAACCGCCTCGGTAGAAATTCCCACAATCGGCATAGGCGCGGGTGCAAGATGCGACGGTCAGATATTGGTCTATGCCGATATGCTTGGCCTCAGCGTTGATTTCCGGCCGCGCTTCGTGAGACTGTACGATTCTTTGTATGGCCGAGTAACCGATGCCGCAAAACGCTATGCCGACGATGTACGCTTGCGCAATTTCCCGAATGATGATGAAAGCTATTAGTGCGCTTTTGTTGAAAGCAACGGCTGTGTTGCTGTTGGCCGCAGCTGTAAATTCTTGCGGTAATTCGCTGGCAAGTAATCCGCAGGACATTGTTTTTCCCGATTCGGCGGTCAGCTACAGCAAACAAGTACGCCCGTTTTTAGGTTTGGCATGTGCTTATTCGGGTTGCCATGGCGACGATTTACCGGCAGCCGGAATACGCCTTACGTCATATTCTTCATTTTACGAGTCGCCCGGACTGATATTAGCCGGAAAGCCCGACCAAAGCAGGTTAATTCTTATTATCGAAGAGAAACTGCCTCATTCGTATTCATTCCAAGACCGTATCTACGCATCGCAAAAGCGCGGTATGAAAACTTGGGTAACCGAAGGCGCTAAAGACAATTAAACGCCAGAAAATCACCGCCAATTCCGGCAATGCAGGTTTTGGCATAAATTTCTCGTAATTTTGCATACAAACTTGTATCATCTATTGGTAATGCCTAATGGTTACGCTCAACAGCGCGTATATCGAAGAACTCTACGGCGACTTTCTGCGCGACCCCGACTCTGTTCCTGCCGATTGGCGAGCTTATTTCTCCGTAAACAATCCTTTTGCGGGCAACGGTTCGGCCGCAGCTCAGCGTGCGCCTATTGCGCCGCCCGTTGCGGAACATGCCGTGCAAGCAGCGAATCCCGAGCGCGTCGTGCCGCAACCGATTGCGCCCATTGCGCCGCCCGGCATCTCAAAAACCGAAACAGCGAGCAAGCAATCGTCTGCACCCGTTCCGGCCTATATTCCTGCGGCGACGGATACGGTAGAGCAAATGAGCGGCATTACCGCTAAAATTGCGACAAACATGATGCAAAGCTTAACCGTTCCGACTGCGACTTCATTTCGCGTAATACCGGTTAAAGCGTTGGAAGAAAACCGCCGCTTAATAAATAAATTTCTTGCAAGTTGCCGCCGTCCGAAAATAAGTTATACGCATATTTTTGCTTGGGCTATAACCCGCGCATTGGTAAAATATCCGAACCTGAACGACACTTTCGCAATGGTAAACGGGCAGCCCGCCCGCGTTCGCCGCGAAAGTATAAATATCGGACTTGCCGTTGATACTACTCGCAAAGACGGCTCGCGTATGTTGGTCGTTCCCTCGATAAAAAACGCGCAAACATTGACGTTCTCCGAATTTTGCATCGCCTATGACGACTTGATAGCACGCGCCCGCACGGGGAAATTGACAGTAGACGAACTGACCGGTGCCAGCGTAAGCCTTACAAATCCAGGCACAATAGGCACCGTAACCTCCGTGCCTCGCCTGATGGAAGGCCAAGGGCTTATCATGGCGATAGGTGCGATAGAATATCCGGCCGAATTTCAGGCCGTAATGCCCGGAATACTTTCCACGCTGGCTATCAGCAAAGTAGTTGCGGTAACAAGCACTTACGACCATCGCATTATTCAGGGCGCAGAATCCGGCGAATTTCTGGCTTATATTCACAAAATGATTCTTGGCGAAGAAAAATTCTACGACCAAATTTTTGCCCAATTACAGATACATTTCGACCCAGCACGCTGGGCAGCCGACAAACGGCTTGACCCGTTCGGCTCGCAAGATGAGTTTGGCAAGCTTGACAAAGAAGCACTTGTGGCGCAGTTGATTCACGCCTACCGTGTTCGCGGACACATGATTGCCGACGTTAATCCGCTCGGTTTGCAATCATGGCATTTCCCCGAACTTGACCCGGCAAGCTATGGTTTTACTATTTGGGATTTAGACCGCGAATTCGACACCGGCGGCATAGGAGGCGTAAAACGTGCTACATTGCGCGATATAATTGATATGTTGCGCGATGTATATTGCGGAAAAATCGGCATTGAATATGCTCATATTTTAGAGCCTGAAAAACGGCAATGGATACTGAACAAAATCGAGCCGAATCGTTTTAAAGTACAGCTTTCGCGCGAGGAGAAAATACACACATATCGCCATTTGCTTGAGGCAGAGGCGTTTGAACAGTATTTGCACACCAAATATATCGGCAGCAAGCGCTTTTCTGTCGAAGGCGGCGAAACTACCATTACTTTTCTCGAAAAAACTCTTGAATTGGCCGCTGCCGCAAAATTAAACGGTGTTACTTTGGGTATGGCGCACCGCGGACGGCTGAACGTTCTCGCGAATATTCTGAACAAGCCTTACGAGAAGATTTTCGACGAATTTGAAGGGAATTTCGGCAACGAATCGTTCCAAGGTTCGGGCGACGTGAAATATCATTTGGGCGTTCGCGGAGTATTCGTTTCGCGATTGCACGATAAAATTAAGGTTGAACTTGCCCCTAATCCAAGCCATTTGGAAGCCGTAAATCCCGTAGTGGAAGGAATTGCGCGCGCGATGAACGATGCGCAGGGCGATGCTTCGGAATCGAAAAATCTGCCGATTTTGGTGCATGGCGATGCCGCTTTTGCCGGTCAAGGCGTGGTGGCCGAAACTTTGAATATGGCGCGATTGGAAGGCTATAAAACCGGCGGCACAATTCATATTGTAATCAACAATCAAATAGGCTTTACTACTTTGCCCGACGACGCACGCTCTACGCCGTATGCAACCGGAATCGCAAAAATGTTGCAAGTGCCTATTTTGCACGTAAACGGCGACGACCCCGAGGCTGTTCGCGCCTGCGCCATGTTCGCATTTGAATATAGGCAAGTTTTTGGCGATGATGTGGTCGTTGATTTATTATGCTATCGAAAATACGGGCATAACGAGGCCGACGAGCCAAGCTATACACAGCCCTTGCTTTACAAGAAAATTCGCGCTATGACTCCTGTGCGCCTGAAATATCGCCAACAACTCATCGAGGAAAAAATAGCTACTGCCGAAGAACTCGACGGACTCGGCAAAGAATTCCGCGATGAACTTAACGAGGCATTCAGCGACCGTGAAATAGAAGACGCAAAGACGCATTACCGCATCAACGACGATTCCACTATTTTTACGCCTGTTCACACTGCCGTTTCCGCCGAAACGTTGCGTATGGTGGCCGCAAAAATTTCTACGCTGCCCGAAGGATTCCACCCGAACCCTAAAGTAGTTGATGTATTGCATCGCCGAAGCGTTATGCTTGACTCGCAAACTCCCGCCATAGATTGGGCTATGGGCGAGGCTTTGGCTTTCGGAACTTTGTTGCTCGAAGGCAAAACCGTGCGTATGACCGGACAAGATTGCGGGCGCGGAACTTTCAGCCATCGCCATGCCGTGTTACGCGATTATCAAAATGAGGAAACCTTAGTTCTGCTCAATAAATTATCGGACACGCAAGCACCGTTTCATATTTACAACAGCCCTCTGTCGGAAGAAGCGGTTCTGGGCTATGAATACGGTTACAGCACAATTAACTTGGAAGGGCTTACGCTGTGGGAAGCACAGTTCGGCGATTTTGTGAACGGGGCGCAAGTCGTTATAGACCAATTCATATCGAGCGGTGAAGAGAAATGGAATACGCTGTCGAACCTGACCATGCTTCTGCCGCACAGCTACGAAGGGCAGGGGCCAGAACATTCGTCCGCAAGATTAGAGCGTTTTCTGCAACTTTGTGCCGAAGACAATATGTTTGTGTGCTATTTCACAACTCCTGCGCAATACTACCACGCCCTGCGCCGCCAAGTGCTTGCGCCGTATCGCAAACCGCTTGTGATAATGTCGCCGAAAGGCTATTTGCGCAAGCCGATTTCTGTGCTGTCGGAATTTGTAGACGCGCCGTCATTCAGCGAAATTCTCGACGATGTCTCGATAGCCGAACCAAGTAAAATAGACCGGTTGCTGTTCTGTTCCGGCAATGTGTATTTCGACCTTGCAGCAGAACGTGCCAAGCTCGGTGCTTCGAATGTGGCTGTTATCCGCGTGGAGCAACTCTATCCGTTCCATGAAAGGCTTGCTGCGGAAATACTCGCCAAATACTCTAATGCACGCGATATTTTCTGGGTGCAGGAAGAGCCGAAAAATATGGGCGCGTGGTCATTCATTATGCCGCGACTACAGCCATTGCTTATGGTAAATCAACGATTTATGTACGTTGGCCGCAAGGAAAGCGCAAGCCCGGCCGCAGGACATATCAAAAAACACGAACAAGAGAAAGTGGCATTTCTGCACACCGCTTTCTCGGCATAAACTTAATTGCAGGCTTAGGCCGGCAGTTGAAATAAAAACAATAAGCCATCTTTGATACCGAGCCGTTTTTCGTCTTGTAATGACGGAAAACGGCTCGTTTGGCAAAAACTGTGAACGAACTTGTAACTCAAAATGAAAAACTCATACAATATCATTGTACCGCTGCTTTTACTGACACTTTCAAGTTGCAACGTAATTAAAAAGACAGAATCGGTAAATACTCTGTACCAAACCGATGATTTGATAATAGCTCAAGTATCTGAAAACGCATTTGAACATACTTCATTCCTGCATACCAAAGATTATGGAGTAGTTCCGGGAAATGGTCTTATTGTACGTAACGATAACGAAGTAATTATTTTTGACACACCGGCAGACGATAAAAGTGCCGAAGAACTGATACAATGGGTTGAAAATATACTGCATTGCAAGATAAATGCAATTATACCGACGCATTATCATCCTGATTGTTTGGGTGGACTTAAAGCATTCCACGATAAAGGTATACCGTCATATTCGTATTTTAAGACAATTGAACTTGCGAAAAAAAGCAATTTTACAGTACCCGAAAACAGTTTTAAAGACTCGTTAATCCTGAATGTCGGTAATCGGGAAATAACAGCAAAGTTCTTTGGAGAAGGACATACGAAAGATAATATTGTAGGGTATTTTCCGAGTGAAAATGTAATGTTCGGAGGTTGCTTAATAAAGGAAATGAACGCAAATAAAGGATATCTGAATGATGCGAATGTTAATGATTGGGCGGCTACGGTTGAAAAAGTAAAAAAGGAATACCCGCAAGTCAGAGTAGTTGTACCCGGACACGGAAAATACGGGAACGAAGAATTGCTCGATTACACAATCGAATTATTTAGAACCCCTTGAATTCGGCATTCAAGCGCAACGGTTTAGATAAATAAAAATCAGTGTTGGCACCCCATAGAGCAATAATACGACCAAAGATTATCACGAATCGGAGAAACATGATGCCTCGCAACCATAAGCATACAGCACAAAGGCAAAGATACGAAAAAGCGTGTATTTGTCGGCAAATCAAAGCATAAGTCGGCATTATAAAAAACGCCATAAATTCTTACTGCATAAATAGATAATTATTATTTCCGTAAATCGGGGCAAAATATATTTTTTTGCTTTAATTTTGCATTTTTCAAAGACTGCCAAGAAAATAAATTAAATGTCCGAACATAAATTTGACGTAATAGTTATTGGCGGAGGCGCGGCCGGGCTTTTTTGTGCAGCGACTGCCGGCAAACGCGGGCGGCGAGTTCTCATTATCGAACACTCTGAAAAATTAGGCAAAAAAATTTTGATTTCCGGTGGCGGGCGTTGTAATTTCACCAATATCGGTGCATCGCCCAAAAATTACATTTCCGAGAATACTCATTTTTGCATTTCCGCGCTGGCACGATATACACCGGCCGATTTTATTCGTTTGGCAGAACGCCATAATATCGCTTATCATGAAAAAAAATCAGGGCAATTATTCTGCAATGGAAGTGCAAAACAAATCGTGAAGATGCTGACCGATGAATGTAAAATTGCCAATGTGGAAATTCGCACAAACAGCAATATTCAAAAAATAGAAAAAAAGGGCGAACGCTATATTTGTTCCGCCTTTAACAATGATTTTTCCTGTGAATCGCTGATAATCGCCACAGGCGGAATGTCCATTCCGGCAATGGGTGCTACCGATTTTGCCTATCGCATTGCACTGCAATTCGGGCTCAAAACAGTTGAACCGCGCCCTGCGCTTACGCCGTTGCTGTTTGGCGCAAGCGAACAAGATTTTGCAATGCTTTCCGGTGTTTCAGCCGAAGCCGTAGTTTCTAATGCTCGCGCTTCGTTCCGCGAAAGCGTATTATTTACTCATCGCGGACTAAGCGGCCCCGCGATTCTGCAAATTTCATCGTATTGGCACGACGGCGAAAGCATAAGGCTGAATTTATTGCCGGATATTGCGGAAAACGGATTTTTGAACGAGCGAGAAATCTCCAAATTCGATATAAAAAATGCACTTGCTGGATATATTCCCAAGCGTTTGTCCGAACTTTTCTGCGAACGTACCGAATTTAAAGGTAATGTTGCGTCGCTTTCGGCCGCCTCACGACTGAAGCTTTACAGCACTGTTACACAATGGAAAATTGCACCGGAAAGCCGCGCCGGATTCGATAAAGCAGAGGTAACGGCAGGCGGCGTGGACACTCGTGAATTATCATCAAAAACAATGGAATGTCGTGCGGTGAAAGGTTTGTATTTTATCGGCGAGGCAGTTGACGTAACAGGTTGGCTTGGCGGATATAATTTTCAATGGGCATGGTCGTCGGGATTTGCAGCCGGTACGGTGTGCTGAAACTTACGTATTTTTCAGGATGCGATAAATCAGCCGGCGGAAATAAACGGAGAATTATAAAATTCTTGCCAATAGCGGAATATGATAGGTTAAATGAAAAAACCATACGGCACCAAAATAAAGCGGCTGTCTACAATAAAGCAAACAGCCCTTAGATGACGGACGACCAATAAAAAATATCTTGCAAAAAGATGCTATTATTTTAGTGCTTCCGCACCGCCCACAATTTCAAGCATTTCTTTGGTAATAGCCGCTTGCCGTGCTTTATTATAGGAAAGCGTAAGATTATTGATTAGGTCTTTGGCATTTTTACTTGCGGTTTCCATTGCCATCATACGTGCGGCCTGCTCGGCAGCATTGGATTCAAGCAATGCGCGCCATACCTGAATTTTCAGATATTTTGGCAGTAACACATCCATAATATCGCCTTTTGTAGGCTCGAAAATATAGTCTATGGTGCGCTCGGGGTGCAACGAGGCTGCTTTTTGTGCCTGCGGCGTAAGAACGGGCTCTATCGGCAATAGATTTGTCAGTTTAACTTCTTGCCGTATAATAGACTTAAATTCGTTGAAGATAATTTCTACGCGGTCGAATTTTTCATCTGTGAAGCCGTCGGCTACAAGCGTGGCGATATCTTCGGCCGTAGAAAAATCAAGTTTGGCAAAAATATCCGGATATTGCCGTATTAAATTCACGTTTGCTTTTGCAAAGAACGCTACCGCACGTTTGCCTACGGCTATCGTCGAAACATTCATGTTTTTATGTTCGGACGGCAACTTCTGTGTAATATGATACATAGCGTTTTTCAGCAGGTTCGAGTTGAAACTGCCGCACAATCCGCGATCGGACGTTATGACAAGAACTGCAACATTCTTTATTTCTTTGGGCTTGCGAAGCAAAGGATGAAAGTATTCTTCTTCTTTGGCTGCCGAAAGATTACCCAGAATTTCCTGAATTTTCAAAGTATAAGGACGAGCGGCAAGAATAGCCTGCTGTGCGCGGCGTAATTTTGTGGAGGCCACCACACGCATTGCCGCTGTAATTTTTTCGGTATTTTTAATGGCGCCGATGCGTTGGCGCAAATCGCGTAACGTTGCCATGAGGCGTCGTTCTCCTGCTTAAAAGTAGATATTTTCTGTTGCGAGATAGCCCGTAATGTAGTCGTACACACCTTCTTCAAGCGATGTATAGCGTATTCCGGGTAATACAGAGGCCAGCGTAGTCATATCGGCGCAAGTATGATTTTGATATTGCCCGCGCAAGGAATCGGGCATATCCGCGTATTCTATATTCGGGTTGCGCCCCATAGCCGAAAATGTTGCCGCCGCAAGGTCATTCCAAGTTCGCGGCGCACCCGTTCCTAAATTATATATGCCGCGGATGTCCTTGTTCTCGAATATTTTCCACATTACGCGGCATACGTCTTTAACGTAAATAAAGTCGCGCATTTGGCCGCCGTCAGGATAATCCGACGTAGTTGAACGGAACAGCCGCAAAGCACCGCGCCCGCTAATTTGTCCAAACGCTTTATAAATCATGCTTGCCATATCGCCCTTATGATATTCGTTCGGGCCATACACGTTAAAATATCGCAAGCCTGTATATTCACCGTCCAATCCGTTTTTGCGCGTCCATACGTCGAACAGCAATTTCGAGTAGCCGTACATATTCAGCGGACGAAGCGTAACACCAAGCCAATCGGCATAGCCCTGCTCGCCGAGCCCATAAACGGCCGCACTGCTTGCATATATCATTCGTATAGAATTATGGCTTGCGGATGTTGCTATGTCTATGCTGTATCGCGTGTTATTGTCGTAAAGAAAATCTGCGTCGCGCTCTGTCGTGGTAGAACAAGCACCCAAATGCACAATAGTATCAACGGCGCGGTCGAGTTTATCGCCAAGACATTGCTCTCGGAAACGCTGCGGCGACATAATTTCGCGATAGCGTTTTCCCAAAAGATTTTTCCACTTCAAGTCCGAACCGAGTGTATCTACGATGATTACGTCGTAAAATCCTTCGTCGTTAAGCGTTTTCAAGAAACAGCTTCCGATAAATCCTGCACCGCCGGTTAAAACAATCATGATACGAAAAAAACAATGATTATTCGGGATTATTTCTTAGGCAAAATCGCTTTGAAGCGTGCCATAAAATTATTTATAGCATCGTCAAGTCCGGCAGAAACCTCTTTTGAAAGCTCTTTTTTGGCAGCAATCATATCGAGAACGTCCTTGCGGTGCGTTTCCATGTATTCGGTAAATTCCTGCTCGAATCTGCCGACATATTCCACGGGAACATCGTCCAAAGCACCCGTTGTTGCCGCATACATAAGCGCAACTTGACGCTCGACGGGAACGGGCGAATATTGCAATTGCTTCAATATCTCGGAAAGTCTTTGTCCGCGATTAAGTTTCTGCAATGTATCTTTGTCGAGGTCGGACCCGAATTTTGCGAATGCTTCGAGTGCGCGGAACATTGCGAGTTCGAGTTTAAGCGGCCCCGCTACTTTTTTCATAGCTTTGATTTGCGCATTTCCACCTACGCGCGACACCGAAATACCCACGTTCAAAGCCGGACGGATACCTGCGTTAAACAGATTAGGCTCAAGGTAAATCTGCCCGTCGGTAATCGAGATAACGTTCGTGGGAATATAAGCCGCAACGTCGCCTTGTTGCGTTTCGATAACGGGCAATGCAGTCATTGACCCACCGCCCAAATCGTCAGAAAGTTTGGCTGCGCGCTCAAGCAAGCGGCTGTGCAAATAGAAAATATCGCCTGGATAGGCTTCGCGTCCAGGCGGACGGCGCAACAACAATGAAACCTGACGATAGGCTGCCGCTTGTTTCGACAAATCGTCGTAGATTACAAGGGCGTGGCGGCCTGAATCGCGGAAAAATTCGCCCATAGATGCACCGCAATACGGAGCGATAAATTGCAAAGGGGCAGGGTCGGAAGCATTTGCGGCAACGATAATTGTATAGTCCATTGCGCCATGCTCTTCCAATGTGGAAACCACGTTGGCAACCGTCGAGCCTTTCTGGCCTATTGCAACATAGATGCAATATACGGGATTAACGCCTTGCCGACGCGCTTCTTCGGTATGAGTGAATTTTTGATTGATAATGGTATCGAGTGCAACAACCGTTTTTCCGGTTTGGCGGTCGCCGATAATAAGTTCGCGCTGGCCGCGCCCGATGGGAATAAGCGCGTCAATTGCTTTTATACCTGTTTGCAACGGCTCTTTCACAGGTTGGCGCTCTATAACGCCAAGAGCTTTGCGTTCGATAGGAAATGTCTGCGCTGTGCTTATAGCACCTTTTCCGTCAATCGGTATTCCCAGAGGGTTTACCACGCGCCCGAGCAATTCCTCGCCTACGGGAACGGAGGCTATGCGCCCCGTGCGACGCACCGTATAGCCTTCTTTCACAAGACGGTCGTCGCCAAACAGAATCACGCCCACGTTGTCTTCTTCCAGGTTCAGCACCATGCCCACAACGCCGTTGGGAAATTCCACAAGCTCGGAGGCCATAACTTTGCTAAGCCCGTAAACGCGGGCAACCCCGTCGCCTACTTGCAAAACGGTTCCGACCTCGTAAATATCAACATCTTTTTCGTAACCGGATAGCTGTCGCCGTAAAATAGTGGAAATTTCTTCCGGGCGCACGTCTGCCATTGTAGTTCCTCAGTATAGTCGTAAGAGATTTTCGTTATTTTGCTGTGTGAGCGTTAAAAACTATTGCACCGCTGTTTTTGCGGTATTATTTCTTTGCTGACCGGACAATTTGCTTTGCGTGAAATTATCTTTGCAACGCTTTGCGTATCATCGCTTCCGATTTCAAGATAAATTCTTTGTATCGCGTCAGTTCTATATAGCACTTCTTACATTTTCGGGCATATCTTTGCCTGTCATCTGCTTATAGAGAAGTTCGAGCTGTCGGCGCACGCTCCCGTCATAGGTTATATCGCCTATCGTAATGATTATTCCGCCCTTAAGATTAGGATTAACCGTAAAGACAGCATCAATTTTCTTGTTTATTTTCGCTTCAACTGCGGCTGCAATTTGATTTTGCAATGCATTGTCAAGCGGTGCGGCGGACGTGATATGCGTAGTTTGTATATTATGCCGCTCATTATATAATTGCTTGAATGCGGCAATTATTTCCTTGAACATAATCTCGCGTTTTTTTTCCAGCAAAAGCATTATGAAATCGAGCGTAGCCGCCGAAATAATCGGCTTGAATATTTCCTGAAATATCGCCTGCTTTTTGCGGTATTCGATGGCGGGGCTGCGAAGAAGAACTTTCAGGTCTTTCGACGCACCTATAATGCTCGAAACTTTTGCGAGGTCGCCGTAAATTTGCTCTACTGAAACGTCGTCGGCCGACTTCATCAGTGCGAGCGCGTAGCGTTTGATAATGCGAGAGTTGACCATGCGTAAATGCGTCTATTAAGAGGATAAAGGTGCGTTAATTCTTTGAAATTTGCGATATATAGGTTTCTATCAACGCACGGTTCTGCTCCGCGTCTATCTTTGCACCAAGGATTTTCGATGTAGCCTCGATTACAAGAGAAGCAACCTCGCCGCGCAACGAGGCCAGTGCCGCGTCTTTCTCCTGCGCAATTTGGCGCAAAGATTCTTCCACTTTGGCTTTTTTCAGGCGTTCGGCTTCTTCTTGTGCGGCGTGTATATGGCGCTCGGCGCGTTCCTTGCCTTCTTTGACCATGGCGGCTATTTCATTTTGAGCGTCGGCGATTCTTCGGCGATTCTCTTCGAAAAGTCGTTTTGCTTCCGCGTTCTGCGCTTCGGCTTCTGCTATTGATGCGGCTATCGCATCCTCGCGAGATTTAAGCGCCGCAATCATAGGCTTAAAACCGAATTTGCCGAAAATAAAAAAGAAAACGCCGAAATTTATCAGCGTCCAAATCATTAGACCGGGCGATATCTGAAGTAGATTTTCCATATCGTCGTAGCACTTATATTATATTTTTTGAACGAGTTACGTAAAATTTTGCGTAAATGAGCCGGCGCGAAGCAAAAGAAGTCCGCGCCGGCGATTTTTAACGCTATTTAACGTCTGCGCTCCGGCTGATCATTTTTAATGCGTAGCCAAGAGTATGCAGATAACCATTGCAAACAGAGCCACGCCTTCTATCAGAGCAGCACCGATAATCATTGTAGTGCGTGCGTCTTTAGCGGTTTCCGGCTGGCGTGCGCCTGCCTCCAAAGCGGCAGCTACAAGCGGACCGATGCCCGTTCCTACGCCAAACACCGTAATGCCTACGCCCAAACCGGCGGCTAACCATGCAAGTCCTTGAGGTTCCATGCGACTAATCCTGAGAGATTGTGATAAATACAAAAATGAAACTTATTGTGTGATTTTTGCTTTCGTTTCCGAGAGATAAACTCTGCAATGCTAAAGTGTACGAACGCCGTCAATGCGCTGCGGCATGGTCGTCATGTCCGTGGTCACCTATGGCAAGCCCTGCAAATACGGCTGTAAGTATCGTAAAAATAAAGGCCTGCAACAATGCTACCAATGTTTCAAGAAAATAGATAAACACCACGAATCCTACCGATACGGGTGCAACCAACAGAGTTTCAAAGAAGAAAATCAGTCCGACCAGCGAAAAAATAACAATGTGTCCCGCGCTCATATTGGCGAACAAGCGCACCATAAGGGCGAAAGGCTTGCTAAACAACCCGACTATTTCTATTGGCACCATAATAGGTGCAAGCCACCAAGGCGCACCGCCCAATAAATGCGAAAACCATGCTTTTACGCCTGCTACGCGAAATGCAGTTATATTTATGACAAGAAAAGCGGTTATTGCGAGCGCGGCAGTAGTACCGACTGCACCGGCCGCCGGATGCCCGCCCGGAAGCAGTCCGAGTATATTCAGTATCAGAATAAACGAGAACAATGCCACAAAATAGCCTGTCAACCCGTCGGCTATTTTAACACTCGGCATATTCGGGCGTACAATATCGTCGCGCACGAATTGTATCAAAACTTCAAGTAAATTTTGCAAGCCGGAAGGCGGCTTCATCGGATTACGTTTATATTTCCGCGCCGCAAGGAAAAAGCCTAAGCTAAGAAGTAAAATTCCGAACCACTGATAAGCTACTAAATTAGTAACCGACAAATCAAGCGCAGGCTTTGCAACCTTAAGTGCTTCTTTCGATGTCTTTCCCGTGTGAAGTTGCGTTTCATATCGCGCTTTGACGATCGGATGCCCGTGATGAAGCTCATAGGCTCCGGCCGCTTCGAGCGAGTGTTCCGACGTATAAATCTGCAAGCCGGTTTCTTTATCGTAAAAGATATACGGCAAGTCGGCGACATGATAATCGAAAACGTATAAGCCATGATGGTCACCAAGATTTGTGTTAAAAATCTTGGTAAAAACACTTTCTTTTTGCTCAAGCTCCGCAAGATGCGGGTCTTGCGTATGCGTCGTAGCAACGGCGGTATGCGTAGTCGTACTGTCGTTATTCATTCGTTACTTAAAAAATCGAATTTTATAGCGTCTTAATTTTCTCACTTTTATGCGGAATTTTTCCTGCAAGATGATGGAAATATATGATTTCCACAAAGATAAGGATAAAACTGCCTATGCCGAGCGTCATAGTAAATCCAAGCGTATGGACACCGATTTTCGTCATAAAATACCAGACGGCCGCCCCCAACAATGCCACACGTCCGCCCATTCCGCCGATAATCAACCCTGCAAAAGTTTCCCAAGGCTTGGAAATCGCATGGCGCGCAATCGAATATCCTATAAGAACATTAACTAAGCAAAATGCGGCCGCAACCGCCGCCGAAAGCCAAGCCGAGGATTGTAAATCCATTGCGCTCCGATATTTATCTTTTTTTGTCGGACTGCATTACGGTACGAATTATAGTCGTTAGTCCGACTATGCAACCAAATCCCAAGCCAATCGCAAGCCATAATGGGCGCGTACCGTACTTGCCGTCAATCCACCAGCCTACCGCTCCCAAAAGCCCTGCGGGTGCTACAAGTTGATAACCTAACGAAAGATACGGAGCAAGCTCGCGATAAACCGAACTCTGCGTTTTCGTATCTTTCTCGCACGGTTCTGTCTTCACGGCAAGAAAAAGCGTAGTAATAGTTTGCAAAATTACGGATTTATCGAAAGACTGCCAAACTTTTTTGCGCCGAAGCCCCCAAAACATACGGCAAGCGCACCCAATTTTAATTTTACTTATTTATCTTATATCGCAAGTGCTTGCATCGCTCTTTCAGACTCTGCCGAAATCCGGCGGCGTAAAAGAATGCATAACTGCATCGTAACGTTTGCCCCCTGTCTTCAGCCGATTACGCAATATTCCTTCGCGCAATGCACCTGATTTTTCCGCAGTGCGACAGCTCGCCGTATTATGTACTGCCACAACAATTTCGATTCTGCTCATATCAAGATGATTAAATCCGAACTCGGCCGCAAGGCGTGCCGCCGCAATCGCAATTCCCCGCCCACGCACACTTTTTCTGACCCAATAACCGAGATTGGCAATATTGTATTCCGCATCAATGCGATTTAATCCGACTCCGCCCAAATATTCCCCGGTTGCAGCCGAAATTACGGCAAAATTATACTCGGTTCCGTTTGCCCATTTTTCAATACTCGTTGCAATCCACCCGCGCGATTCGTCAAGCGAATATTCCGTATGTACCCACGGCATCCACTCTACGCCGTCGGGCAAACATTCCCGCGCTGCCTCGTACAGCAAAATCGCGTCGGAATTTGTATATGGACGTATGCAAATATGCCCGTCGATAAATTCGATTTGCATCCCGTATGTTTAGTTTGTAATTTACAAATGAATTTTATGTCGCAAAAATACCGAATTTCCGCACCGCAACACATTACATTTAATATGCACACAGTCATAAAGCCGCAAACGGCGAGCTGCTATACCGTTACCTCTTTGTACGCCAAGGATTTTACATATAATTTACCGCCGGAGCGCATAGCAGTGCGCCCGGCCGAACAACGCGACCAAAGCCGACTTCTTGCAGCTTGCTCGACCTCTCGCTCTATTTCTCATCACAGTTTTTCAGATCTGCCCGCGCTGCTGCCGGCGCAAAGCATGATTATAACTAATGTTACAAAAGTAATAACCGCACGACTTGAAGCACGAAAGCCAACCGGCGGAGCGGTGGAAATTTTGTTGCTCGAGCCGGACAATAAACATTCTGCCGAAGATAACCTGGCACAATATGCCTTAAGCCGTTGGAAATGTATGCTCGGCGGACGCAATTTGACTGCCGATATGATACTTGCCGGAGATGCAAACGGTTGCTCGTTTACCGCGAAAATTTGTGAAAAGTTTTCTCAAGAGGCTATTATAGAGTTCAGTTGGCAACCATCAGACATTACTTTTGGCGAGTTAATCGAACGTGCGGGAAATATGCCGCTTCCTCCCTACATAAAGCGTCGCGCAGATGCTTCGGATGCAGTACGATATCAAACCGTCTATGCACGTTCGCCGGGCTCGGCGGCCGCGCCTACGGCCGGACTTCATTTTACACCTGAAATTCTTGCCCAAACAGAAGCTCGCGGAATTGCCCGCGCAGAATTGATATTAGCCGTAGGACTTGGCACATTCAAGCCGATTGAAACGGAGCTGATAGGCGATATCGTCATGCATTCCGAAAAAATCGGCATTTCGCTTGCCGAACTTCAAAGAATTACCGCACATTTTAATAATAATTTGCCGGTAATATGCGTAGGCACTACATCACTTCGCGCAATGGAATCGCTTTATTGGTTCGGCGTAGGAATACTCGAGAACAGAGTTGATACGGAAGGTACGGAGTTTTGCGTAGAGCAATGGACTCCGTATGAACGCCGCGATAATTATCCGTCGGCAAGCGAAGCCTTAAATACAGTCATAAATTGGGCAATTTCCAATAATCTAAGCGAACTGCGCGGCTCTACTTCACTATTGATAGCGCCGGGCTATCGTTTCGGAACGGCAGACGGTCTGATAACAAATTTCCATCAGCCGGGCAGTACATTGCTGTTGCTTGTTGCGGCATTTCTCGGCTGCAATTTCTGGCGCGAAGTGTACGGCGAAGCCTTGAAAGACAAAGATTATCGCTTTCTCAGCTACGGCGATGCCTGCCTATTTCGGCGATTTGCCGATAAATAAGCAAAGCCTGCGGAAATTATACGAAATTTTTACGTGCCGAATTTACTGTTTTTTTACAAAAACCGGATAAACCTCGCGCTCTATACCGGCCGGCTCCACGCTTAGATAATACGTGCCGTTCGCTACAATGCCAAACTCCGAAGTTCCGTCCCAATGGTCGCAATAGGCTATACCGGGTAACCGCGTTTCTCCCGAAATAATTTCGCGCACAAGCCGATTGGATTGGTCGTAAACGCGAATTGTTACAGCGGTCTGTTTCGGTACAGAATATATAACCTGTGCAATTTCGGTTGGCGGCGAAAAAGGGTTGGGTGCGATAATACTGATGTACGGCGTTTTAATATTGCGAATTAAAGTGTCGCTGCGAACGCATCCGCCGGCGCAAGTCAATCTAAGAATAGCCATAGAGTCGCGAAGATTGGCGGGCGGGTCCCATTCATAAGGAACAACGGCCGACGGAACTCTATCCACTATGCGAAACGAACGTCCCGTGTCAATGGAAACCGCCACAATAACCGTATCGCATAAAAGCGAAATCGGAACGGAAGCAATATCCCAAGCAATATCGCGTGCCGGACAAGCAACAAGCGGCGGCGGCGATATTGTGGCGGCAAGCGGTGCGGGCGTGTATTTTATCGAATATGCAATGCTTGTGTCGCGATAATTCAACGCCGTATCGCGCCCGATAATACGCAACGAAATAGCCGTATCCAAGTCTGTACTGTCGGTACGAAATATAGGAAGGCACGGTAAAACGGCAGGAAACGAAAAAGTGGCACCGCCGCCCGACATGGAATCAAGCCGCGTCCAGACTGCTCCGTTGTAATATTCCATCCAAAGCGAATCAAGGCATGATGCCGCGCCGCGCAATGCAACTGTATATCCCGGATGAACAGCCGAATCGCTTGGCGGACCTGTTATGACGATTTTCGGCCGTGGAAATCTGATATAAGCCGAAGAATCGCGAATGTCGCGGCTATTGGCACCCTGCACTATAATACGCCCTTCGCGCCCGAACAACGACGTATCCGCATAAAATCGGAATTCCATTGTATCGGCTGAATTCAGATAATTTCTCCGAAGTGTATCTGTCGTTGTAAGCGGCGTAGTATCATTTAGATAGCGACGGAATAAAATATGGACTTTATCCTGACCTTTTAGGGCATTCTGCCAGCGTACCGTAACCGAATCACCCGGACAATATTCCTGTGGCGGCGTTTGCTGAATTTTGGGTATTTCCACTGCGAGTGAACCAAGCGGAAGATTGCCGAAGCAATATGAACGCTCTTGTGTAGTTACGATTATATCGAGTCCGCCATCGCCCTCAAGATCTACAACTGCCGCACCCGTTATTATTTCATCGCCGAATGAAAATACGCGCAAAGTGTCGAACGGCCGCCCTAAGCGCAAACGCGGGTCCTGATAATCGCGCATTTGCAGTATTGAAAGTTTTGAGCGGTCAGCCACAAAAATTTCGTGTTTGCCGTCGGCCGCACCGTCAATATCGGCAACGGCCGCTATCCAGCCGTTCATTTGTTGCGTGCAAATTGTGTCGAAAGGAAAAAGATATGTACCGGGTTTGGTTATTTTTTCAACCCTTGCGCCGCTTTGCCAGCGTAATACGGAGATTTTACTGCCCGGATAGGCAAATTCTTTGGAGCTTTGCGAAACTATTATCTCGTTACCCGGATTATTGGGATAATAAGGCAATAGTTCATTTGCAGGTATTCCGTCCAAATTGCCCGCCGCAACCGACCAATAATGGTTCTTCTCGCCTATATAAGACGGAATATTTGCGTCGTCCGGAATTGAAATGGGCTGTCCGTCTGCTCGATAAAGGTGCAACCGTGCTACGCCGCGCGAACTGTCCGTACCGCGATAGCCTTCAGCCATAAGAATATACAAATTGTCCACTCCGCCTGCGCCGGCATCATTCAATCGCATATAATACGGACGTATCAGCGACCGATGATGGGAATCATCCATTAAACCCAATAAATCTACCGATGCAAAACCTTCGCTAATTGTAGGAGTATTAACATTGAACGACATTAAATAGGGTAAATCCGCAAAAGTGGAAGTCGTAACGGGATTTGATATATTCTCGGCAATACCTTCCGACGGAAATACCGACGGCATCATACGAAGCGTACCGCCCGCCGAAACTACCGACGGCGGAAAAAGCCCGACTTCGGGACCAAGGGTAATTCTGTCGTCTTGCCGGTCTTTTACGTCGGGCAGCGGAAATATGGTAAAAATGGTTCCCGTGTTAAATTGTGCTATTCCGCGAAAGAACGGGGTAATCGGGCCGCCTGCCGAAATAGTCGGTTTCGACATATTCACCGTAGCGTATACTATTGCCTGCCCGCCGTCGCTTCGCCCCAAAACGGGCGTTACTCCGCCGAACAAATTAGGCGCGTATGCTCCTACATTTACGCTTAGTCGCCGAATAATAACGGCACTGTCGCGATTTGGCAAGTAGCCTGCCATATATGCAAAAATCAGGGAGTCTTTTGAGTTTTCTGTTTCCGTAGTTTCCAATCCCAAAACTACAGGTGCAGTTGTAGCCGCCAAAGGCTCTACGGCATTTGTATCGAACATCATTGATACACCGCGAACAAGAGGTGCATTGGTCAGAGGCGTTTTGGTAAGCAGTTTGCCCGAGCCGTCAATAATAATCAAATGTTCTTTTACGACGGCGGCTATCTCGTTCGGCGCCCAAAGATATTGAGGGCGTAGCTTTGGATTATTTTTGATATTTCCAATAAGCGGCTGAATATCGCCGGAAATTTCTACGGTAGACCATTTTAATACCATTGAATCCACAGATTGAGGCAATGATGCCCAAGGCTGAAACCGCGTGGCCTCCATATTGCAATTGGGAAATAACCAATTTGCCGGACTTGCGGAATTTTGCGCCGCAGCCGCGTCAAAAAACGCTATGAAAACAAAGGCAAATACCGCCGCCGTGCGACCAAGCGAGCGGAAACATCTCGAGAATAGAAGCGATTTTGCAGTTGTCATATCACAGCGGCAATAAATATCACGGATTCACAGCGCAAAAATACGTTTTTCTATTGTACGGACGTTTGTCCGCCAAAAGATGAAACACGCAAAAATCAAGCAAATCTTATCGTTTGTGCACCGCAATCGCTAATTGCCTTAATTCCCAAGACAAAACGCGGACTTTAATCTCTAAATTCTTGTTTTGCTCCTATTTTCGAGATAAAAAACTTGCTTTGCCGACTGTAAAAAGGCGGTAAACGACAAGTTTTACGGAATTTTGCCGGAGATTTCTTTCATTTTTTCCGACTTCAGATGGAACGCTTATATTTGATTGATGCAATGGGGTTAGTTTTTCGAGCCTATCATGCCTTGAATCGTATGGGGCTTAAAACGGCTACGGGCGAGCCAACAAGTGCCGTATTTGGCTTTGCAAATATGATAACCTCGCTTTTAGAACGAGAAAAACCTAAATATATCGTTGCTGTTTTTGATTCGAAAGGGCCTACGTTTCGTCATGAAAAATACGTAGATTACAAGGCTAACCGACAAGCATTTCCCGAAGACCTTGCGCCGCAACTGCTTCGTATCAAAGAGTTTATTGATGCAATTGGAATACGCCGCATAGAAATGTCCGGCTACGAAGCAGACGATATTGTGGGAACTCTTGCCCGAAAAACCGCCGAACAAGGCGCGGAGGCATATTGCATTACGTCCGATAAAGATTATTTTCAATTGGTTAATGAGCGTGTTAAAATCCTGCGGCCAAGCAGAGATTCGGGCGAATATGACCTGTACGATACAAATTCAGTAAAAGAAAAATTCGGCGTACTACCCGAACAAGTTGTTGATGTACTTGCACTTACAGGCGACTCCTCCGACAATGTGCCGGGCGTTAAAGGTATAGGCGAAAAAACTGCAATTCCGTTGATTTTGCAATTCGGCTCTTTAGAAAAAATCTATGAACGAATAGAGGAAATACCAAATGGAACAACGCGGAAAAAACTCGAAGAAAATCGCCCGATGGCTTTCCTCTCGAAAGAGCTTGTTACAATTCACAGCGAAGTTCCGTACGATATTGAAATGGGCGATTGCCTTTGGAGTCCCGACGGTTCGGTGCCGATAGATGCTTTTTTTGTAAAAATGAATTTTAATACGCTGCGGAACAAATGGAACAAAAAAATAGCGGAGTTTTTCCCTGAAAAATCGCAGGCTACCGAAAAAAACACATCTGGAACAAGTGTTGTCGGCAACAAGGAAAATGCAACGCCGGCGCACAGCGGTGCACAGTTGCAATCATTGACGGTCAAGGAAGTTCCGCACGAATATATTCTCGTTAATTCGTTTGGCGGATTCCGAGATATGATACGCGAACTTACCGCGGCCGACGTTCTTTCCGTGGATTTGGAAACAACCTCGCTCGATGCCATGAATTGCGGTATCGTGGGCGTTGCTCTTTGCGCAAGGGAAGAACGCGCATTTTTTGTGGCGACAGAGCCTTATACAGACGAACCCGATAACGAGGAAGACAAAGAGCAAAACTCGCTTTTTGCCGAGCCGAAAACCGGATATTCGGCCGATCGGTTGCAATGGTTCGATATTGCGCCTGAATTGAAAGAATTGTTAGAACGACCAAATTTACCCAAAATCGGTCAGAATTTGAAATTTGACGCTTTGATTTTACTTCGCCATAATATTCGCGTTGCGCCCGTCGCTTTCGACACGATGCTGGCTGATTATGCGATAAATCCCGATATGCCGCATAATATGGACGCACTTGCGGAACGTTGGATGAATTACAAAACAATACCGATTACCGCGCTCATAGGCGAAAAAAAACAAGGCTCGATGCTCGATGTGCCTCTCGATAAAATCACGGAATATGCCGCCGAAGATGCAGACGTTACTCTGAAACTTTATCATATCCTCAACAAAAAAATAGATGAAGAAAACGTAGCCGAAATAGCGCGGCGCATTGAATTTCCGCTGGTAGAAGTTCTTGCTGAAATGGAATTTAACGGTGTTGCAATAGACGTTTCTGCACTTGAAACAATTTCATTGAAAATCCAAAATGAAACTCGGCTGCTTCGAAGCAATATATATCGTGAAACGGGAGTAGAATTTAATATAGATTCACCAAAGCAAGTCGGGGAAATTTTATTTGAAAAGATGATGCTCCCGATGCAAAAAAAGACAAAATCGGGCTATAGTACCGATGTTTCGGCACTTTCAAAACTTGCGCCCGATTTTCCTGTGGCAGGAATGATACTCGAATACCGTCAGTTTCAGAAATTACAGTCTACTTATGTTGATGCATTGCCGCGAATGGTCAATTTGCGGACGGGGCGAATTCATACAACGTTCAATCAGACGGCCGCAGGAACGGGACGGCTTTCTTCATCATCGCCAAATTTACAAAATATACCCGTCCGAACCGAAATAGGGCGCTCTATTCGGCGAGCATTTGCGGCGCACTTGCCTAATGCGGTTTTGATGTCGGCGGATTACTCCCAAATTGAACTTCGCATAATGGCGGCTATGGCCGGCGACGCGGCATTGACAGACGCTTTTCGGCATGGAAAAGATATACACGCGGCTACGGCGGCTACTTTGTTCGGAGTGGAACTCGACAAAGTGGATGCACAGCAAAGGCGTATAGCAAAAACCGTTAATTTCGGAATAATGTACGGACAAGGGGTTTTCGGGCTTGCCCAGCAACTGGGTATTCCGCGCGACGAAGCGAGGCTGATTATAGAGCAATACTTTACAAAATATGTTGGTATTCGCCGCTACATGGACGAAACTTTGGCGACGGCGCGAGAGAAGGGATATGCGCGAACTTTACTTGGCCGACGCAAGTATTTTCCTTTAATTACGAGCCGAAATCAAACATTACGACAAGCAGCAGAGCGCGCCGCCATAAATATGCCCATACAGGGTGCTGCCGCCGATATGATGAAAATTGCAATGATAAACGTAAGGGCGGCAATGAAAAAGGCGCGTATGAGGTCGCTTATGGTTTTGCAAATTCACGACGAATTGGTATTCGAAACCTACAGCGACGAACTTGACGATATGCGCACATTGGTCAAAGAACAGATGGAATCTGCGTATCCGCTTGGCGATATTCCTCTTGTTGTGGAAATCGGCGTTGGAGCAAATTGGGACGAGGCGCATTGAATCCGCTTTTTCCGTTGAAAAACAGAATCTGTTCCTGCATCGTTTTTTCGCCTGCTTTTTAACTTTGCCTGCTCTTTGCGTACTGCTTTATTTGCATTGTTTACAAATGAAATAAAACGCCGGTAATTTTGTCTATCTTTGCGGCAGTTTTTTCTTTCGTCAAAGCGATATGCCTTAATTTTTCGGACAAAACCATGAAATGCTTTCTTTCGCTTTTCACCGCTTTAACGTTCGGTTATATAATCGCTTTCGCACAACCGACCGTTTCCTATATTTTGCCCGATATAGGCACTCCGAATATGAATACGTATTTGGAGGTTTATGCACCGTATAATGCCGACGGAACTTTTGGCCCCGACGGTATTTCGCTGAACAATCCGGGCGATGCGGTCAGGTTGCGCTTGGTCAATCCCGCTGACTCGTCGAAAGTCATTATCGGGCCACTAATTATCAGTTGGAATGGTAAATTAATTTCAACGCATATTTTCGTGCGTCCTACATTGCCTTTTCCTCCGAATTCCGACGATTGGGAGCGCCTTTCTCCTGAATTTCGTATTCCAATCGAAGTTACGGTCAATGGAGTACGGTCGAATATAGATACTTTCTACATAGTCAGACCGTTTCGCTTCGGCGATAAAACCGGTAACCCCGAGCGAGTATTGGGCGCGGGCTCTCTGGGCAAGCGTTCGCGGCGCGGTGCTATGCTTGTTGACAGTATGGTGCTGGCTCCGGGAACTTACACCGTAAATACAGCCGATTGCGACCCGTCTACTCCCGGCAATCAGGGATATTTGCCGTTTATTCTGTTAGCACAAGGCGTAATACAAAGTCCGGGGGGGACAACCGTTCAAACTAACGGCAATGGCATGAATGGCGGACCTGGCGGTGGCGGCGGGGCCGGCCGTTCTTGCGATGCGACTTTAGTCGGCGGTGGCGCAGACGGCAGCAATGGCGGTGACGGTTATACAGGCGGCGCACGCGGCGGGCGCAACAATAAAGGGGTTCCACCGCTTTTTGACCGTGACAATGTATATAAATTTTCCGGCGCGGGAAGCGGCAGGAACCTTGCAAGTCAAGATATAGGAGGACTTTCTCTGAACGGTGTTCCGGGCGGCGAAGCGCAACCGAATACAGTGGAAAGTGCCGGCGGCGGAACGGGACACCCGTTCGGATTATCGGGAACGGGCTGGAACGGTTCCAATTCCAATACGATAACCGGCGGCTATGGCGGCGGGACGGGACAAAGCCAAAGCGAACAAGGCGGCGCAGGCGGCTACGGAACAGATGGCGACAGCCCTACACGCAGTAACGGCGGAAAAATGCACGGCAATAAATGCGTAGTTCCCATTGCAGGCGGTTCGGGCGGCGCAAGCGGTAATCCGCAAGAGGTCACCGGCGGTTGTGCCGGTGGCGGCGGTGGCGGCGGCGGTGCAATAAGAGTTGCCGCACGCGCTGTTTTAAACGTTAATTTCTCATCTGTCGGCGGTTTAGGCGAAGACCAAGGAACACGAGGCGGAAGCGGTGCGGGTGGGCATATAGGTTTGCAGGCAAAACTGAATATAGCGGCATGGAGTTCCGATGTACGCGGCGGAGGATATTCTACACCGGCAAACACCGCACCTCGCGGCGGGCACGGGCGCTTCCGTTACGACTGCCCGGTAATGCAACCCCCAACTTCGACAAATATTGACGGCTCTTTATTCCAAGGTCCGACCACAGATACACAATCTGTTGTAAAAAGAGTATTTACACTACGCGGCAGCGGCAACGGACTGCCCGTGATTATATTCATAAAACCAGAATTTGGACCTTGGACAATTGTAGATAGTACAATAGCTGGCTATCAAAATACCTGGTTTTTACCTATAGACTTGAATGACCCTCGAATTTTCAGAGATTCGCGTTACTATATTGTTGGAGCGCAAAGAATTACGAATCCCGATTCTCGGCCGTATTTAATGGAGCCGGATGTTGTTATGTCGCAATCGGCCGCAAATATTATTATTATTGCCGACCAGCCTATAATTGCCTCGCAGCGAAGCCGAATTTTATCGCGTGTTATTTGCCCGGGTGCATCTTCATTCGATACTCTGCAAGTGAAAAACGACGGTGCCGCAGATTTAATAATAGACCCTCCTATCTGGAAAAAAGGTAATCAAGGATTCTCAGTTATATCGCCGGCTTTCCCGATGAAAATTGCTCCGCAATCAGCCGGAAATATAATAGTGAAATTTCAACCGCCGTTAGGAACAAATCTGCTTACATTCTCCGATTCGCTAATTCTTAACAATAATGACCCCGAAAAAGGAAAAAGCCCTTGGTCAATAGAGTTTCTGTCTTCTCGCGATACCTTATTTACACAATTTCTTAATCGTACAAACTCCGTAGTTATTGATACCATTGACTTCGGTAAATTGTGTTTGGGGGAATCATCATATACATCAGCCACGCTTCAGAATCGCTCTTCAAAAAGAATCGCGGCAGCAATGCTGAATCTAACGGACAGAGCGCATTTCGACGCGGCTTTCAGCGGAGCAACAATAGCCGACGCAGGCGAGGATATTGACCTTGCAATAGGATTTACGGCACGTTCGCGCGGTAAAATGACAGCACGAATGATTGTTGTTCTCGACGAATGTGATTTTGCCGATACGCTTGTTCTTATTGGCGAAGGCATAGAAACACAATTGGAATTTACGGGAACGGGGCAATTTTCGAGAACTCGTGTAGGAACAACCAAAACGCTGGAAGTAGAATTAAAAAATACAGGAAATGCTCCTGCTGAACTTTCCAACTTTCCGCCCGCTTTGCCCGCACCGTTCCGCATAATATCGGTTCAGCCGGCTTCGCCGATTATTCCGCCCGGCGGAACTGTAAAAATTCAAGTGGAATATACGCCGACAAATGAAAATTTTGACACAGCATTTCTGGAGATACGCTCGCTTACATTAGCCAATACTTGCCCCGATACTGCACGACTACTTTTTGCGGGGCAAGGAATTAGTTCGGATTTACGTACATCTGCACCGTCATTTATTTTCGGCAATACTTCCCAATGTGATTTTAAAGATGATTCCGTTACATTAAAAAATTACGGCGCGGCCGATGCAACTTTGACCGAACAAGCGATTATTACCGGGCAGAATTATTCCGCTTTTTCAATAATCAAGCAACCTGCAACCCCTTATGTGCTTCATCAGGGCGATTCCGTGCAATATATAATACGATTTAATGCACCTCTCGGTACAGCAGGACTTAATACGGCCATTCTGACTATTCCGACCGACGATTTAACACAGCCGCGAATAGATTTGCCCATTTCCGGACGCAAAGAAACACCGCAAATTAAACTTCCGCAAAATATTATCAGTGGCGGCATTATTCCTGTTCCGCAATCTGTGGATATAAGTTTCCCCGTAGAAAACTTAGGCACAATACCCGTTTCAATTGTTTCGGTATTATCGTCGCGTTCCACTGTAACACCGCAAACAATTTTAATGAATCCTAATGATATTGTGAGTTTTAATGTAAAAATGACGGCAAATCAAGGAGGAATAATTCGTGATACGGCACGAATTATTTTTGCACAGCCTTGTCCAGATACGCAAAATGTAATTATAGAAATTACCGCTGTGGAGGCTACTCTGTCCTTCGGTAATATGCTTGATTTCGGTAAAATTGCTTCTTGTGAAACTGCCCTCGATTCAGTTGTATTTGCAAATTCAGGATTAGCACCACTGCAAATCCTCGATATGCAAATAACCGGCCCCGATGCGGCAGACTTTACTTTTACCGCACCCGTCAGTTTTCCCGTTATTCTTAATTCAACCGAGCGTTTTATACGCTACGTAATGTTTAATCCGGCCAATTCCACCGACGGCATAAAATCGGCCGAGATTACAACCAAAGCTTTGCTTAACGGCACCACACGCGATTTTCTGACGCGATTACGCGGCGAACGTGAAACGCCTCTGCTTGCCGCGCCCGGCAACGTTGTATTCGGCATAGTTGAAATGCTGACTTCAGCTCAACAACGATTGACCATTACCAATATAAGCAGCCGTCCGATTACTATTGACCGCGTTCAGTGGGCTAAAGGCGGAATATTTACGGCTACGCTTGACCCGCCGCGACCGCGCCCCACAACTATTGCACCCGGCGAAACGGTTACAATGACAATAGAATTTATTCCGCAGACTGCCGGCGATTTCATTGATACGCTGCAACTGTTGCAGTCGTCGCCATGCGACGATATTCGCAAAATTACCGTAACCGGAATAGGCAAACCTACTTTGCGCTCTACCGTAATTCTGCCGACAGATAAAAATGTGGATCCGTCGGCAATAGATTATCATATTCCTATTCGGCTACGCTTGACACCCGCCAATATTGCTATGACAAACGCTTCGTTTCTTGCCGAATTTACCGTTGACGAGCGATTATTTGTGCCTACTTCTGCAATAGGAGGCACTTTAACCACAAGTATAAATTCCGCGACGCGACAAAGAACCATTCGTATCGTCGGTGATAATTTTTCGACTTCCGAACCCGAAAGTATTATTGCGGAAGTACGCGGTGTGGCATTACTCGGCAGTATCGAACAAGATTCTTTGCGCTGGGTTCAATTTAATTGGACGGCAGGAACGCCTGCGCGAGTAGATTCGATGATAAACGGACACTTGCAATTTGTTCTTTGCGAAAAAGGCGGCAAACGACTTTTGAACGATGATGAGATTCGTGTTTTCGGTTTGGTTGCAGCACCTATTCCGGCCGACGAAAATTTAACGGTAAAAGCATATTCCGTCGAAATTGGCGACCACATTCTCGAATTGGTAAATTCTCAAGGACGCATCGTGTTTTCGGAGCGGTGGAATATAGGAATGTTAACACCGTCGGGCTATGCAAGAGAAATAAATCTCCCGACAGAACTACTGGCTTCGGGCATTTATTCGGCAATTTTACGAACACCAACAAAAACATCGGCTCTGCGTGTAGTAATCGTAAAATAAAAGTATATTAGAGTAGTTGTTACATTGTAAATCAATTAGTTAGACAATAATTCCATAAACCTGCACAAACTTCTAATACTTCATTGTAAAAATTTATATTGCGCAATCTTAATCGGTCGGATAATATCCT
>JADZAA010000023.1 GCA_020852855.1 Bacteroidota bacterium | reverse complement strand
TGCAGATAATCAAGTAAGATTTTTGCGTATTACTTCTTAGCATTTGCGGCATTCCTGCCGCAATACCAAGTGCTTAAAAATAATCGGGGCGGCGTAGATACTGCGTCGCCCCGATGCACGTATACAGTATTGTTTAGGATGATGAGAAAGAAAAAATGTTGTCGTTTGACGATTTTATCGAATTTCCATAAAATCTTTAAATTCACCGATGCGAATTCCCGTTTTTCTCTCAAAAAAGTCGGTTAAGCGCATTAAGAATGGTTTGGAACGCAGGCGCGTATGGTCAAAACGAGCAGTCCAACTTCTGTCTCGCACTATGCGTTGAGCCATAATTGGCGGATGTGTATCAGTAAAATGCCGTAATTCGTATGCTGCATAATCAAACTCGTCGGCATCGGGAATTTGCCGTGATATCCATTCGTCCGAATGCCATAACCGATTGAAATCACGCTGCCGAAACTGCTGTATGCGAGGGTGGCGTACCCAGCCGTAGTGAAACACACGAGCCTCGGTTTGACGTGCACGTAATTTTACACCGCCGGATTTGCGAAAACCCTGCGCATCACCTACGGACATTACGCCGCGTCCATTCTTGAATGCCCTGATTTCACGCCGATACCAAGCGCGTCCGACTCCTACGTAATCATAATTACCGTAAAAGTGATTGTATCTGAACAATAATCCGTCCGTGTCGCTTTCGGCAGATGCACGAGCTGTTTCAAGGCGAATTATATCGTAATCGTCTTCGTGAAATACCTCGTCGGCTTGAACATAGATGAGCCAATCGCCCGAACATTCTTTCATGGCAATATTGGTTTGTTGCGAAAGAATAATACCGCCTTCACGCAAAGAATTATCCCACTGCGTATCAAGTATACGCAATTTCGGAGAATTAATAGACTTCACGAGTTCCCTCGTATCATCATCGGAATTTCCGACAGCAACAATAAACTCATCGCATAGCGGCAATGCCGAGCATATTGCTTCCCTTACAGGATAGTCGAGCAATATGGCATTGCGAACGAATGAAAAACCGGAAATACGCAAAATTGCTGGTAACGAAAATAAAACAGCGGAATATTAATCTATAAAACAGCGTATGCTATCTATTTTGACATAGTTCCATCAATACGCCACCGGTTGATTTAGGATGTAAAAATCCGATTAGCATATCGTGTGCGCCGGCTTGGGCCGAATGATTGATAAGAGCAATACCCTCATTCTCAAGCCGCGCTAGTTCAACATCTACATTATCCGTAGAAAAGGCAATGTGATGAATACCTTCGCCACGTTTATCAAGAAATTTTCCGATGGGTGAATCCGGTGAGGTCGGTGCGGTCAGTTCAATCAATACATTGCCGATGCGAAATGAGGCAATATCAACTTTTTGCGCTTCTACGCGCTCACGATGAAATTCTGTAATGCCAAAAATCTTACCGTAAAGATTCATTGCCGTCTCAAGATTGTGAGTGGCAATGCCTATGTGATTTATGTTTCTTATCATGGCATTCTAAACTTTGGTGGAGTGATTCGCATTTTAAAAATACAAAATTCCATAAATCACAACAGATACAAACATTCACGTATAAAAAAACATCGCTCGGGCTGAATATAAAAAACGGCTTCCGCCGAGAAGCGAAAGCCGGAACGTAGGACTAAAAATCGGACTTTCAGCCCATTTTTATATCTTTCATCATAGCCGAAAAGCCTTTTTTATCGAGAGTACGAAGTGCGCTCGTTGAAATACGCATCGTTACCCAGCGACCCTCTTCGGCATTCCAAATACGTTTTCTTTGTAGATTCGGCAACCAACGGCGACGTGTTTTATTGTTTGCATGAGAAACATTGTTGCCATACCGCACGGTTTTACCGGTTAATTCGCATTTTTTGGACATTGGAACGCCCTTTTTACAATTATTTTGAAAAGCAAGACTGCAAAAATACGGTAACATTCCGAATTTGCCAAGTATTTAGCGCAAAGTATACTGATTTTCTTCGTATTAGCCGATGAAGCAACGGAATTTAGGTATTTTTGCAATAAAATATTTACATTTTGTTAATCACATTCACCGTTCCATTTTACGCGGAACCGGCTTGTCCGCAACATTTTGTTAAAGTTATGAGGCAACCGCCGTAGTGCCGAACAGTTCAATTCTCGAGATAAAAATACGCATTTATGAATATACTTCTTATCGGTTCGGGCGGGCGTGAGCACGCGATAGCATGGAAACTTCGCAATTCACCGTCATGCAAACGGCTTTTTGCCGTACCGGGTAATCCGGGAGTTTTTACCGTAGCCGAGCCGGCAAATATATCTACCGGCGATGCAAATAATGTTGATATTATAGCCGGATTCTGTCAAGAAAATAAAATAGAATTGACGGTTATAGGCCCTGAGCAACCCTTAGCCGACGGCTTGGCCGATGATTTGCGCGAGCGCGGATTCGCAGTATTCGGCCCGTCGCGCGCGGCGGCACAGATTGAATGGTCAAAAGGATTTGCCAAAGAGTTTATGCAGCAATGGAATATTCCAACGGCAGATTTTAGCCGCTTTACGAGTTATGAAGAAGATGCTGCGGTCGGCTATGCGGAGCAGCTTGTTCGTAAATCCGGTAAAGCAGTAATTAAAGCCGATGGACTTGCCGCCGGGAAAGGCGTTATTATAGCCGAGTTGCCGAAAGAAGCCGCCGATACAGTTAGGGATATTTTGGGCGGAATGTTCGGTAAAGCCGGAGCATCGGTTGTTATAGAAGAATTTCTGCAAGGCGAAGAGGCTTCTATCTTTGCAGTGTCGGACGGTGTGCGATATGTTACGCTTGCTCCTGCGCAGGACCATAAGCGTATCGGCGAGGGCGATACCGGTAAAAATACCGGCGGAATGGGGGCGTATTGCCCCGCACCAATTGTTACTCATGATGTATTGCGCCGCGTATGCACAGAAATAATCGAGCCTACGCTTGCGGGTATGTCGGAACAAGGAACGCCGTTTATAGGTTGTCTGTTTATAGGATTGATGATCTGCGACGGTGCGCCGAAAGTAGTTGAATTTAACTCACGGTTCGGTGACCCCGAAACACAAGCTGTTCTTACTGTGTTCGAGGGCGATTTCGCACGACTTCTTTATAGCGCGGCTATCGGAAATCTTGATTTTGAAACTGCAAGCAATACTCAAAACGGATATGCTTGCAATGTGGTGCTGGCATCTAAAGGCTATCCCGACGCATACGGTAAAGGCTCCGTCGTTACGGGCATTGAGCGTGCGGAAGCACTTGGCGCATACGTTTTTCAGGCCGGAACAGCCGAGCAGAACGGCGAGATTGTATCGGCCGGCGGGCGAGTAGTCGGCGTGTGCGCACACGGAACAACTTTGCGCGATGCGGTCAACTTGGCATATCGAGCCGTTGACGAAATTAAATTCGACGGTAAAACATATCGTCGCGATATTGCTGCGCGAGCATTGTAAACCGCACGCTATTTACCGTTGCCGATTTCGCGTAACAATGCCTGACGCTCTATCTCGAGCTGTCGTATTTTTCGTTCGACTGAATCAAGCTCTTCGGGCATGGAGTCAATCTCTATGCGTAGCTTACTGGCCGCTTCGTCCACCAAATCGATGGCTTTATCAGGCAAGAAACGGTCGGTGATATAGCGTGAGGATAATTGCGCCGCCGCCACAATAGCCGCATCGGTAATCCGAACTCCATGATGAACTTCATAGCGTTCCTTCAGACCGCGAAGAATTGAAATTGCATCTTCTACCGATGGTTCTTCAACAAGCACTTTCTGAAAACGGCGTTCAAGAGCAGGATCTTTTTCAATATATTTTTGATATTCGTCAAGTGTTGTGGCTCCAATACAGCGCAAATCGCCTTTTGCAAGTGCCGGCTTCAAAATATTGGCCGCGTCCATGCTGCCGCCGGCAGCACCGGCACCGATTAGTGTATGTAATTCATCAATGAACATAATTATTTCGCCGTCGGATTCGGAAACCTCTTTTACGATGGCTTTCAAGCGTTCCTCGAATTGACCGCGATAACTTGTTCCCGCAACTAATGCACCCATATCGAGTGCGACTATTGTCTTGGATTTCAACGTTTCCGGCACGTCACCCGATACTATGCGCTGTGCAATGCCTTCTACGATTGCGGTTTTGCCGACACCCGGCTCGCCAATTAACACCGGATTGTTCTTGGTGCGTCGTGACAGTACCTGCAAAACGCGCCGAACTTCTTCTTCACGCCCTATTACAGGGTCAATTTTTCCTTTTCGTGCTTCGTCATTCAGAATACGGCCGTAACGGCTTAATGCCCGGTAAGTTTCCTCCGGATTCTGGCTGGAAACACGCCCGGAGCCACGAAAATCTTTTAGAATTTTTAGAATATTTTCCTTGGTAACACCTTGGTCTGTCAATAATTGCGCCGCCGGAGTTTTTTGAGAACAAAGGGCAATCAAGAGATGTTCAACGCTTGCGTAGTCGTCTTTCATTGTTGCCGCCTCTTTCATGGCAGATTCGAGTGCGGCAGATAAATCACGCGAAAGATAGCGGTCGGAGACACCCGCCACTTTGGGCAAAGCGTCTATTTGCTCTTCGATTTTAAGCTTTACCCTACCCATATTCGCGCCTAATTTCATGAGCATTGACGGGGTAAGTCCGGACAAATCATCAATCAAGGCTGCGAGTAAATGTATCGGTTCTATCGCCTGATTGTTATGCTCGGCGGCTATTACCTGCGATTGTTGGACTGCTTCCTGCGCTTTCAGGGTAAATTTCTGGAAATTCATAGCGTTATACTATCCTTGTTTTCGAGATGATTTCTGTCGGTGTAGACGAAAAGAAGAACGAAACGGTAAAAACATATCTGCGTCGCACAAAGAAATTATTGCGCAAAATGACGACTGCACTTTACTCTTTCGCTTAATCTTGATTGGTTGTTCTGTCGAAACTTCAGACGAAAGACTGTACAGTTTCGGGGAGTCCGATAAACTCGCGAACTGTATTTGCTATGCCTTCCGCATCAAGTCGAAGCTCGCGCCAAAGTTCTTCTTGAGTTCCGTGGTCAATAAATTTATCGCCAATTCCGTGAATTAGAAGCTCGGGGCGAATATGCTTGTCGGCTATGTATTCTGCGACTGCACTGCCGAAGCCGCCTTGTATTTGCCCGTCCTCTACAGTAATAACTCTGCCGAAACGACTGCAAATATCGTCAAGTAATTCTGTATCGAGAGGTTTGATAAAACGTGCATTTATTACTTCCGCTTCAATATCGTCGTCGGCGAGCAGTTCGGCGACGGCCAGAGATTTACAGACCATATTTCCAACGGCTATAATGGCAATGTCCTTACCTTTACGTAAAATTTCGCCTTTGCCGTAAGGAATTGCGGTCATTGGTTGCAGCATAGACCCTTCGGCATTGCCGCGGGGATAGCGTAGAGCGACGGGGCCGGACGTATAAGAATAAATTGCCGAGAAGAGCATGTTGCGCAGTTCCTGCTCATCTTTCGGGGCCATAACCGTCATACCTTGGATCAGTCTTAAATAGCCCAAATCGAGAACACCGTGATGCGTGGCACCGTCAGAGCCGACTAATCCGGCTCTGTCGAGTGCGAATACTACGTGCAAATGTTGAATTGCGCAATCGTGTATTATATGGTCGAAAGCACGTTGCAAAAACGAAGAATAAATTGCACAAACGGGAATAACGCCTTCGGTTGCGAGCCCGGCTGCAAAAGTTACGGCATGGCCTTCGGCAATTCCAACGTCAATTACTCGTTCGGGATGCGAATTTGCCAGAATATCAAGCCCCGTACCGTCGGGCATTGCGGCAGTAATCGCTACAATCCGCGAATCTTTATCGCAAAGTTCGGTCATTGCATCGCCGAATACTTTTTGATACGTAGGAGGAAGCGGCTTTTCCGGAACGGTTGCAGTAGATTTCCCGGTGATTTTATCGATTTTGCCGATAGCGTGCAGAAATTGCTTGTCATTTTCTGCGTGCAAGTAGCCCTTGCCCTTTTGAGTAATAACGTGCAATAATACCGGCCCGGACATTTCCTTGACAGAGCGCAACATTTTCACCAAGTTCCCTACTTGATGCCCGTTTATAGGGCCGAAATATCGAAAGCCGAGTGCTTCAAACAACATTCCGGGCGTAATTACAGCCTTTACGCCGCCCTCTAAACGCTGGGCGAGAATCCGCAGACGGTCGCCGAAATCATCGAGTTTACCGGCTAAATCCCATACGCGAGAGCGTGCTTTTTGAAGAGTTGGCGTGGCGAAAAGCTCCGAAAAATAATTGGACAAAGCCCATACATTTGGAGCGATGGACATATTGTTGTCATTGAGTATGACAATCATTCGGCGTTTCTGCACGCCGCAATTATTCATGGCTTCGTAAGCGAGCCCGCCGGTCATTGCGCCGTCGCCGATAACAGATACAACGTTAAAATCTTTTCCGGTAAAATCACGAGCGGTAGCAATGCCGAGTGCGGCTGAAATTGAAGTACTCGCGTGCCCTGCGCCAAATACGTCGTATTCGCTTTCGGTGCGTTTAAGGAAGCCCGATAATCCGTTCCTCTGGCGAATGGTATGAAGTTGGTCGCGCCGGCCGGTAAGGATTTTATGAGGATAAGACTGATGCCCCGTATCAAGCACAATTTTATCCTCCGGCGTATTGAACACATAATGCAACGCCACGGTTAACTCTACCATTCCAAGCCCGGCACCGAAATGCCCGCCGACTTTTGTTATGGTGTCTACCATGAACTCGCGTGTTTCGTCGCATACCTTACGCAGTATTGATTCCGGTAAAGCGCGTAAATCTGCGGGAGAATTAATCGAAGGTAAATATTTATATTCGAACTGATGCGCTGGTTGAGACATGAGCAACGAAAGATAGAAAATCGTAATCGGAAGCCGTATAAGCAACGACGAATAAGCCGTACTATAAGTACATTTCAAAAGGCGGCAAACGCAAAAATATGTTTATCGGATAAATTATCGGAATTGCAATGCTGCATTTATCCTTAAAGTGCTTCTGGTAAACAAGAGCAATTCGATATTGCAATAAATCGGCCGAGAAGAAAAAACTTAAGAAATATACAACCGGAAAATAGGAAAATATAAAATTATTCCGGCCATGCAATAATATATTTATTGCCGACAAATCCGGCATCTACCGCACAAATATAAAGTAATACGGATAATATGGCATAGGTAAGAATATTGGGAAAAACAGCATGACCGAAAAATTTCAATGCAGTACCTGAACTTGCTTTGGGTGTGAATTTCCCGCCGGAAATGTCTACGAGCGAAAACATCTCGTCTATCATGAGATGTGTTGCAAAGCCGATTGTGGCAGCGGTAGCCATTATGTTTTGCGTTAAGCCCGGCGCACGTCTGAATGCCAAAAATACTACGGCTCCCCAAATCACGGCGGCCGGAATACTGTGTATCATTCCACGGTGAACGGTAAAGCGGCCTATCATGGCACGCAGACCAAATCGGGCAATCAAGTATGTAATAAACGCAATAATAAGGAGTTCCGAAGGCGAATAGCCCGCAGAATCGATGGCTTGCAGGGCAAACATCGGCACGAGTGCACCGGCCAAATTAGCGATTATATCCGATGGGCGACTGACAGGACTGTCTATATCGGGAATTAACCCGCTTATTCCGCATATCAAACCGCACGCACCGGCATCGGCTAAACCTGTGTGCAATCCATAGTACGCCGCCGCGCCGCAAACGCCGCCGGCCGCTACCGAGCCTGCCAAATGATGCCCGAAATTTCCCATACGAAAAACGGGGGAATCAAACTATGTCGCTTGTCGGACGGAATTTATATGCGGCTATCTTGGTTTGGAACTCGTCGCCCGGCGAATACAGCGAAGCGTATTCCGAATCAAATGCCTTGTTAACTTTCAGATGCGCCCAGCAACCGCCTTTATAGTCGGTAACTTCCGCCTCAAATATTGGCCGTCCATCCAATAAAACATCATACGTTTGGCCCTCAACGGGACGGTCTTCTTTGGCTATTTTATCGTGTCGGTGTTTCATAATTTATCGGAAAACGAAAATAACGGATAGACATTTATGGATTATCGGTACTGCCGATACATTATTGCTCGGCTCCGATAAAATTATTCAAAAATAGCGATAATTTTCATAAAAATGTCGCTTGGCCAGCAATATATACTTAAACAGTAATGCGGGAATTCAATTAGTTGTTATTACAAAAAACCAGGCATAAATCGCAACAAAACCATATAATTCATCGGCAAATTATTTGCCTTCAAGCCGCTTGCCTATAATTTGGCGAACCTCACGGGCTATATCGTATTGCAAGTCTTCGAGCGTTCCGTTCAGAAGCACACTTGGCGATAACGGGCTTGGCTTTTCGAGGAAATTTTTCTGAAATTTACGGTCGTAATCGCTTGGTTTCCAAGCAGTAATCGGAAAATTCAGAGTATCGGAAACAGGGTTGTGTACGGTAAAAAGCTCGGAGGAATATCGCGAGTTCTCCGTGTAAATTCGTGCGCGGTCGTTACGTTCGGCAGTGCGGGAATTTGAGTAAATGGATAGCGACGTTTCGGCTTCCCAAATTTCATATTCTACTTTTATTTTTGCGGCTGTATTTGTTTCGCCTACGGTAAATACAAGAGGCTTTGCCAAGCGTATGTAGCGTTTCTGTCCGTCTTTGCGGATTATTTCCCGTGTTTCACCTGTAATAATCCACGCTTCGCTTGCCGCATCAAGTTGCCGGAACGATGGCCCGGTTATATGCGAGGAAACGGATCCGCTTACAAGCAGCATTTCGTTGTAATTCTGAATTATATCATTGGTTACACCTCTGAACGGCCCGTTTATCCGTATAATTTCAACGAACGGTTCGTCGGACAATGTTCTTGCCATATAGTTTTTCAGAACTTGTGCGTCATCGCCGGCAAAATTATAAAGTGCCACTGTGATTTTACCGCGCTCGTATGATTCGCGCCGTTTGGCGGCTGCATCTTTGAAATCGGACGGCAATTTGCCGAAAGCAGCATAGGCTTTGCGGTAATTACCTGCAGAAAATTCTGCTGCCGCCGCCGAGTATTGCAATTCGTTGCGACAGAGGGCGGCGTAACGGTCAGATTCCCGCAGTCCGCGCGTTTGTTCAAAACGATATAATGCTCCGGTGAAATCGGTACGATTATACATTCCTAGTGCCTCGTTGTAATACGAGTCAAAACGTGCATCGGCCAGCGTTTTTAATGTTGCAAAACTATTGCGCCCGTCAATTTGAATATTGCGCCTATCGGCAGTCGCAAGAACGGACGGAATGCCGTCTCTTTCGTCGCCAACCAAAATTTCATAGGCTGCGGCAAAGCGATTATTGTCAATATGCGTTTCGGTAACTTGCAACAGCCTGTCGAAATGTGCGTTGGCATTGCGAATCATTCGGGCGCGAGATTCGTCAGTTCGCTCGGCATCGTCGTATTCCACGCTAAGCCGGAAAGCATCGGCTGTCCGTCCGCCGCGTTCGGCATTCCCGAGCCGCTCTTTAATGCTGAGGCAACCTGTTGTCGAAATAGTCAAAAATAATAGCGCAAGCATTGCTCGAAAAGCCGATTTCATACTCTTTATATTTGGATTATTCACTAAAAACGGAAAGTAATACGGCAATGTAGACGCATAAAAATTTTACAAAGTTGCTTTGCGAATGAATTTTATTGGGAAAACGCATAAACTTCACTTTTATCGAATTGTATTATTCCTTGCGTAATTTTGCGGCTGTTCAACGACATATCCCAAATCTGAATGTATTTTCCTTCTCTAATCTCTCATTCGGCCGAACTTTTCCGAATTATGGTTAAGTCGCCTCATTCTTCCGATGCAGTCGCTTCGGATTATCTTCGCTCAAAGAAATACATAGGCAGTAAAGAGCGCAAATTTATATCTGGCGCAGCTTTTGCCGCTTTGAGAAGTAAATCGCAAGCGGAATATATTGCCACTGCGGGCAACGCGGCCGTGCCTGCAAATTCGGAACCGGAAAATTCGACTGAAATGAAAACGATTCTTGCTACGGTTTTAGCTGCAGGTAAGTTTGACGTTTGGAAGCCCGAATCTCTTTTATTTCCGGCGGCTTACGAAAACGGTAAATATGAATCTCCCGTTGCGCTGTGCCGTTGTACATTGTGTTTGCGTCTCGGATTTTCGCCGGAAAATGCCGAGAAATGGACTGATGCCGCTTTGCTTGCCGTAAACCGACTTTTTTCGGTGTCTGAAAATGCAGACTCTTCTTCTGCCGTTTCTTCCGAGCTGGCCGCCGCGGTTGCCATGCCTGCGTGGATATTGGAAAATTGGGCGAAAAATTTAGGTGTGGCAGCGGCGGTGCGACGTGCCAAAGCAATGCTTTCCGCCGCACCCGTAGGCTTGCGTGTGAACTCTTTGGTTGCAGTGCGCGAGGTTGTGGCGGCGGAACTTACGCGCATGGGAGCCGCAACGCGCCTATCGCAAATTTCGCCGGACTGCATTCTGCTGGATGACCGAGTCAATCTTACCAAAACGTCGCTATTTACTTGCGGCGCATTCGAAGTGCAGGACGAAGGCAGTCAATTAATTGCTTATGCAGCCGCCCCGAGCGCAAACGATACTATTTTGGACGCTTGCGCCGGAGCGGGCGGTAAAGCACTGCATTTGGCGGCCTTACAGCGCGATGCAGGGCGTATGGTTTGCTCTGATTCCGATATCCGACGCTTGCGCCCTATCGCGTCTCGTGCAGCGCGTTGCGGAGTGCGCTCAATCGAGATAAATGCCCGCTATGCGCATGGTGAAACAGTCAACGAATATTTTGACACCGTAGTTGTAGACGCGCCGTGTTCCGGTATGGGAACCATACGCCGTGCGCCGACAATCAAGTGGCGGTTAACGGCTGAATCTCTGAAAAAAATATCTCGAAAACAAGGTGAAATTCTGCGACATTATTCGCGCTATGTTCGTGAAGGCGGCATCTTGATTTATGCTACTTGTTCGCTGATGACCGAAGAAAACGAGGCGGTAGTTAAGGATTTTCTTGCCGAAAATCCGGAATTTGCTCCCGACGATATTACTGTTGCATTCGCAAAAAACGGCGTAAAAATCGCGAGTTTGAACTACGGAGATTTTTTTTGCTCACTTTCGCCCGATACACATGGAACAGACGGTTTTTTTATGGCCAGATTCATACGGCGCGGTACGGCGTGAAAAAATATGCCGCAACCGCATATTTTTGCGTAAAATTCGGTAAATTACAGTGATTGAATAATCGTAAGACGCACTTCTATGCCGATGAAACATTGTGCTTTCATAATACTCATTTTCTTGATGACGCAGATTGTGCCCTCACGGGTAAGTGCGCAAGAAATTCCGGTATCAATCAGTTCGGCACTTTACCAAATCACTAACGAAGGCGCGGATACCATTGTAGTTTATTTGCCGTCGTTCAACGACCAATTGCCTGCTACGGAACGCGAACTTTTGCCGTTTTATGTGTTTTGGCGATTGCAAGGACATTATTATTATCGTAAATACGCTCGCGGCGTACCGGAAGGCAATACGCCGGAATTAACCGATTCGAGCATTGCGGATTTGGCCGCCGAACATTTCAGCGAAATAGAAAATGAAGAAATTATCGAGCCTTACTACCGCCAAATTCAGCACGGCGATACGGTTTGGATAATGTTTCCGCCCTCCGGCAGTAATCTCAAAGATGTTTTTCTAATTCAAACCGACGGACTGCGTATTGTAAAATTTATCGAAAATTCCTCGTTAGATGCCAAAGAATATTTTGCAGATGATATTTACAATATACATTACACGGTTAATGCCGGGCTTTTTACCGCGATATTGCGCAAGCGTATACAGTCGGTAATTGCGGATTTAGAGAAACAAGAAAGAATTCGACTTAAACAATAGTGGCGATAAACGCTTTTTTTCAAATATCATTGCGGAGGTTTTATGGGTTTTTTTAATGAATTCAAAGAATTTGCCATGCGCGGCAACGTCATTGATTTGGCTGTGGGTGTGGTTATAGGCGGCGCATTCGGAAAAATTGTTAACTCTATGGTAAACGACGTTATTATGCCGCCTATCGGTATTATTATCGGCGGATTTAAATTCAATGATATTAAAATAACGATGAAATCTGCCGAATTGGATGCCGCAGGAAAAACGATAAAAGAAGCCGTTACGCTGAATATAGGTAATTTTCTTCAGGTTACGGTAGAATTTCTGATAGTAGCGTTTGCGATATTCCTTGTGATTAAAGCAATGAACAGTATGAAGCGCAAACAGGAAGCTGCACCGCCGCCGGCACCGCCCGCGCCGTCAAACGAAGAAGTGTTGCTGGCCGAAATTCGCGACTTGCTCAAAAAATAAAATAACGATAGAAAAAAGGCCGCTTTGCTGTATGAACATAGGCGGCCTTTATTCTTACATTTTAAATTACTTTTCCGAAAATTATTTTGTCAATAGAAATACAATTTCTGTCTATAAGATACTCTTTGCGAAAATTTCCTGAAAAAACGAGAAAATGCGTGTGCTTGGCATTGACCCCGGCAGTATAGTCTGCGGCTACGGCGTTGTGGAAAAAAACGGCTCGAATATTACGCTTGTCGAATATGGAGTTGTGGAGGCCAAAAAGCGATTCGAATCGCTTCCGCAAAGATTGGAAATGATTTACGAACGACTTGGCGGCGTAATAGAACGCTCTTTGCCCGACGAAGCTGCTGTGGAATCTGTGTTTTTTGCAAAAAATGCGCAATCGTTGGCAAAACTTTCTCATGCGCGCGGCGTGGCTATGCTTGCAGCCGCAATCAAGCGGATACCGATAATGGAATACTCGGCCAAAGAGGTAAAACGCTCGGTTACCGGAAACGGCAACGCAAGCAAAGAACAAGTTCAATTTATGACGCGGACTATACTTAAAATCGAGGAAACACCTGATTTTTTCGATGCTACCGATGCGCTGGCAGTTGCGATATGTCATTGCTTAAAACGTAATTCTCAACGCGGTTCGGCACGGTCGTGGAAGCAATTCGTCGAGGATAATCCAAAGCGGGTACTGCGGCATTGAAATCGGTAATCGGCATCAAAAATGGAAGTGTCATACCAAGTCTTTACAGAGTTTCTTCGTGAGCGCTTGCAACGCCCTTTGCCGGGCTTCGCGGCTCATTCGCGTATGCTTCCCACGAGGTTTTCGGGCATGGGATTGCCTCCCGCACCGCCTAATGCTAAACGAAGTGCGGTTTTGGTCTTGTTGCATAACGACGGCGGTTCGCCGACTTTACTACTGACACTGCGTAGTACGAGATTGAAATCGCATCGCGGACAAATAAGTTTTCCGGGGGGACGTATTGAGGTCGGCGAAACTCCCGAAGCGGCCGCTTTACGCGAAACTTCGGAAGAAATAGGAATTGTAGCACCCGTAACATTACTCGGACGACTTTCCACCCTATACGTGCCGCCTTCAAATTCGCTTATTACGCCAATTGTCGGAGCATTGCAAGATATGCCTGCATTGATTCTTCAGTCTGATGAAGTTGACGAAGCGTTTAGCCTGAGAATAGGGAATTTGCTGGCACCAGGCACTATGAAGCCGGCGCGACTGATGAAAGGCGACGCAATAGCGGAAGCACCGTATTGGGATGCCCATCCTACAACCCCGTTGTGGGGCGCAACTGCTATGATTGTCAGTGAGTTACTGACTCTCTACGAAGAATGTGCGGTATAATATGAAAAAAAGTTGTTTAAACTAAGGAACACGCTTCCGGTCTATATGATTTTTTGCTGACTTTCGGCAATTTGCGCCGAACTTCGTAAATTGCAACAACCAAATATTGTTAATTTGCAACTTGTAGAATTTTGGAGGGAACATGTTACGTAAATTACTTATGAGCTTTGCGCTGTTTGCGATGTTCAGCATCGTTTCTTTTGCGCAAGGTTTGCAAACTTCGTCGTCGCAGACAACGCAACAGTCGTTGCAAGACAGCGGAATAAAAAGCGCACGTGAAGCATTTAAGGGCGACACGTATTTCGGCATTGGATTGCAGGCCGGTCTTTCGACCGGAATGGGTATTTCGGTAGCAGCTGCATTTCCGGACCGTATCGGCACCGAACTGACAATCGGATATCTCGGCTTTGGCGATTTAACTTTATTCTCGATTGGTGCCGAAGGTCAGTATTATCTTGATGATGCGGGTAATTCTCGCTTATATGCTTTGTTTGGCGGCGGATATTATTACGCCGTAACCGATACTGCGCAAACAGACGAGTCCGGCAAAAAAAAGGAGATTATCAACGAGGCTAACGGCGGGCCGGGCGCGGGGCGCATTGCTTTGGGTATTGGCTACGAATGGGCTATAAGCAAGAAAATGTCGCTTTCGCTGGAAATTCCTGTTACGCTGTTTCTTGGAGCTGCCAAAACCAATGTATATCCGTTTCCGCAACTTGCAATGCTTTACTATTTCCATTGATTTGAAGCGGAATAGCCATAAAAACCGCATTTAGGTAAAAATACGGTTTATTGCATATAGCGGAACCAAGGCTAAAAGTGTTGAGATTCTCAAAATAAAAGGCCGTCTCGTTATCTGATGAGGCGGCCTTTTTGCGTAGTTGTCAATTTAGAGCGGGCTACCGTATATCCAAGATATAAGGCAAAACCGCAAGCGTATGCTCTTCCCGCGAAATACGTGCGATTTGTGCCACATATCTTGCATGCGCAAGCAATGTTTCTGGAATGGCACCCGATTCTGCAAGAGCCTGCCAAGTCTTATTATTTATCATTTTCTCAACGGCATTCCCTTGCGAAATTTGCTCATCGTCTTCATCGCTGCCGGAAGCATTCAGCATTTTAAGCAGAGCCGCCAAGCCGGTTGTTCGGCGCGGATACTCCTGCACGATTACTTTAACCGAGTCTGCCACGCCTATGCGCCGTTTTGCAATTGAAATGGCAGTTTGGAAGCCTCCCAGAACATCTACCAATCCGGCATTTTTCGCATCAACTCCCGACCATACGCGCCCTTTGGCCAAGGCGCGCATTTCATCGTAAGTCTTTTTGCGGCTTTTTGCGGCTTTCGATACGAATTCCGTATAAATAGGCTCCATCATACTGCGGAAACGCGCCCGTTGAGCCGCATCGTAGCCGAGCATCGGGTTCATAAATTGCGAGGATTCGCCTGTAGAAATTGTGTCAACCGACAGTCCTACTTTGTCGAGCGTTCCTTTGAAAGACGGTATTACGGCTATTACGCCGATTGAGCCCGTTATTGTATGCGGCGAGGCAATTATAGTATCGCAAGCCATAGGAATATAATATCCGCCCGACGCGGCAACTTCGCTCATGGACGCATAAACGGGCTTGACTGCACTTGTTTTTCGGATTTCCTCCCAAATTAAATCGGAGGCCAAGGCCGAGCCGCCCGGACTGTCTATGCGCAATATAACTGCTTTTATATTATCGTCTTCGCGTACTTTTTTTATGTAGGAAATAAAAGTAGATGAGGCTATTTCGGCATCGCTGCCGAAACTTCCGCCGGATTTTCCGGAACGAATACCGCCTACGCCGTAAATAATTGCAATTTGCTTTTCTTTGCCTGCATTGTCTTTATTATCTGCGCCGCTGTTGCTTGCTGCATAATCATCGAGCGATACAAAATTTACTTTATTTTTCTTTTTATCCGGTTTCTCTTCGGATTTTCCGTCGGTTTCGCTTGCGGTTATACGTTTTTCTATACGGTCGCGCACGCTTTCTTCGCCTGCAAGGGCATCAATAAATCCGGCTGCAAGCAAAGAGTCCGAGCGAAACAGCCCGTGATTTATTGCCGTACTGACACGCTCGACGGGTAAACGCCGATATTTGGCCACAGCACCGTTATAGGCTTTATTTCGTTGCTCGATAAGGGAGCGCAATTCAGCCTTTGCCGGTTCGGTAAAATTTGTGCGGCTGAACTGCTCGCCAAACGATTTATATTCCTCGAATTGTTCCACATACACATCTACGCCTAATTTCTCAAGCAAACCCTTGTAAAACATCACCGACGCGCCGCCGGCATTCAGCGTTACATAGCCCTGTTGAGGCATAAAAATCGAATCTGCCGGAAGTGCAAGATATAAATCTTGCTTACCGCCCGACTCAATATATGCGTAAATAAATTTACCGGAACGTTTGAAATCCGTCAATGCGTCTTGCAATTCGCTGGCTCGTGCAAACCCCGTATTAACGCCCGACGATTTAATAAAAATTCCGCGAATATTCTCATCGTTTTTTGCACGCTTAATTGCTTGTAACGCTTCAAGAAAAGGCGTGGGCGACGAGGCATTGCCGAAAGACAAGCCGGACGCGGGATAATATTCCTGCAACGGGCGATTGAAATTTATTACAAGTGCGGAATTTTTCTTTACTATTACTTCTTTTTTTGTGTTGAACGCCTCTTCTATTGAATTGCCGAGAGAAGCGAAAAATGCTATTACACCCGCAATGAATAATACTATCACGCCGCCTATAATTAACAACGGTATCCACCACCGGGAGCGTTTCGGCGGAGAATTTCGGGACGGCGGATACGGAGGTGGGACAGGGGTACGCGATTGATGCGATGATTCATTCCGTTCCGATTGCGGAAAATCGCTCATAATTTGCTCCAGAATATCGTGTGAAATCAAAAATTATCGTATGCACCCGGAACTATACGAGCAAACATTTCATAAAGTTGCGCCATCTCATGTACGGCGGCGGGTTGCAATACGCCGCAAAATTACCAAATGCACCGCAAATCGTCGCTTTCGATATTGTCGAAATATAAATATCTTGAATTCAATAGTCAAGTGCAACGGAATAGATATGTAAAAATAGGGTTAGGTCTTATAAAGCAATAACCCAATCAAAGGTTATCGCAAACCGTAGAACATAATGTCGCGGAACAATAAGCACCTAACCCAAGAGCTAAAATATGAAATTCGAACTATGTATATGCAAGGTAAGTTGTATCGTAATATAGGGACTATACTTTGATTGTCACCTGTGAAGTAATGAGACGACTAAACAACAAACCGCGAAAGATGCTAAATATTAAACCGCCAAGTAATATATGCTCAACATTTTTAAATTATGTTATGTTTGAATGTTGAACACGTCGTGTTTAAGGTGTAAGCAAATTTCTGTTAAGTCATCGGCATACACCCCGAACTCTTTTATCTCCTCAGGGGCTTGTACCACTGCTACAAAGTGCGATCTACTTCCTATATCAATCCCCGCACATGATGAATTAATAATGTCCATTTGCATTTTTTTCTTTTCCATTTTTATTTTTTTAGATGGCTTAAAAAATGGCTCAAAGAGAATGTATATTTGAACTGTAAATTATTCTGAACGGGGTTCACGCCTAAGGCGTGACCACCACTGAAATTATCACCAAGTCCCGGCTCTACACCGGGACTTTTTACATTCCAACCAGAATGACGCACGGGCTTTTTATGCACCAATGCTTAAAAGGGTCTTTCAATGAGCCGTAGCAAATTTAAGCCGATGTCGTGCGGCTTTCGTTAGCCGAAGAAATTATTTTCTTGCGGAAAAATGGGGAATGGCACATAACGTTTTCGGGTATTGCCGAAGGCGGGGATTTTTAGCACAAAAGTTCAATCGAAGAACTGCACTTGAACCTACCACAAAACTTTCATACGAAGCACTGCACCCGCCATTTCGCCAAGCCGCTGTTGTACGTTCGCCCTTCTGTCTGTCCATTATCGGAGACTTGCATTTTAACTGTTCAACCTAAAGACTTTTATCCAGACCGATTAGAAGGCAAGCTCTTTGGCAGGTTCGCATCTGTGCTGTGGGTTTTGTGTGTCTGCCAATGTGCTTGCTTTGTGGAACTGGGTTATTAGGGTATCAACTTGCCCACTCTACAATATACTTATGTATTTATCTTACAGTACGCAATTCAGGCATCATCTCATCAGGATAATTCACATTAAACTGTTTTTCTATTTCAGGATATAGTAAAGCCTCTTCGTAAATATTTAGGTGCAAGGCTTTTACAAAGTCTTTAGCTACAAGTTTTTTGTTGTTTTACCGCCTGTTTCATTTGATTTGATACTGTTTTTTTTAATTTTTTACATGTTATTATTACCATAGTGCTATAAATGAATTGCACTACGGTATATTCTATTCTACTATGCGGCTATGGGAGTATCTGTAATCAATTGATCTCTTTTATCTTTCGTTTTTCCATACCTTGCTTTTGCTGTATCTACTACGTAATACATAATGGGTACAATCAGTAACGTTAATAACATAGAACTTGTTAATCCACCAATTAACACCCATGCTAATCCATTTTTCCATTCAGAACCCGCACCGGAAGCAACAGCAATCGGTATCATCGCTATTACCATAGCAATAGTTGTCATTAATATCGGTCTGAATCTTTCCATAGTTCCTTCTATAATTGCATCTTTTAAAGAGGTGGCATTTTCTTTAATGTGGTTTATATAATCCACAATTAATATGGCATTTTTAATAACTAATCCTATCAGCATAATCATACCGAGTATGGAAAAGATGCTCATGTTTTGCATGTTTATTGCCAATGCTAAGAATGCACCAATAATGGCAACGGGTACAGAAAACATAACTACAAATGGATAGATGTATGAGTCGTATAATGCTACCATGATGAGATACACCAATACCAACGACATAAGTAAAGCAATCCCTAAACTTGCAAAAGATTCATTTTGATTTTCAAGATCTCCGCCCATTTCTATAGTAATTCCATTAGGCGTTTTTAACGCATCGATTTTTTCCTGAATTTCGTTTCCTACTGTACCCATAGGTCTTCCCACTACTTGCGCGCTTATAGTTAACGAAGTAATCTTATCCAACCTTTCTAATTTAGTAGGTCCGGAGCTTGGTGTAATTTCTGCAAATTGACTTAGTTTTACCAACTGTCCGGTGTTGCCCATAAAAGAAATATTATTCAAGTCTTCTCGGTTGCTGCGGTCAAAAGCATCTAAACGAACATTGATGTCGTATTCATTTTGCCCGTCTTTAAATTTATTATCGGTGTTGCCTGCAAATGAATTTTGTAGTGTACCTCCAGCAATACTCATATTCAAACCAAGGTCTGACATTTTTTTTCGGTCGATTTTTATACTCAGTTCGGGGTTGCCACTTTCTACCGAACTTGAAACTTCTACTGCACCGGGTACGCTTTTTACCACTTGTTTTATTTTTTCTCCGTAAGCAATAATGCTGTCTAATTGCTCCCCTTTTACAATAACTTGTATAGGTGCCTCGTTGCCGCCAATCATACTTGATGGACTTGCTTTTATTTCTATGCCCGGTAATTTTTGAAACAACTCCCTTTTTATCATAGCTGCATATTCGGTGCTGTTTTGTGTTCTTTCATCAGCAGAAACGATTTTTACACTGGCAGTTAATGTGTTTGTTGAACTACTTCCCACTGTTGTGAATATATTTATCACTTCTTTGTGGTTACGCAATATATTTTCTACAGTATATGCAACCTGATTGGTTTGTTCAATGGTAGCATCTTTTGGCAGTTTTGCTTCTACAACAAATTCACCATTATCGCCACTGCTTGCAAACTCACTACCAATAAAACCCCCACTCAATAAACTAAATGAAGCAACAATCATTGCCAATATTCCGCCCAATACCCAACGCTTGTGATTAAGAGACCATGATAATAAATTACGATAAAAATAATGCAATGCTTGTTCGCCCTGCTCAAACCATACCAATGGCTTATTAATGAATTTGCTTCTGTCGAGATGTGTAAGTTTTGAAAGCCGTGAGGCTAATAATGGTGTTACTGTAAATGAAACAAATAAACTGATTAAAGTGGCGGTAGCAACTACGACCGAAAATTGTCTTAATAAATCGGCTACAATACCATTTACAAAAGTTATTGGTAAAAATACCACTACAATAACCAATGTTATAGAGGTTACAGAAATACCAATTTCCTTCCAGCTTTTGACAGCGGCTTCTCGTGGCGTATTTCCTTTTTCTAAATGGCTGTATATATTTTCCAACACCACAATAGAGTCATCTACCAAAATACCTACAACTAAGGATAATGCTAAAAGTGTCATTAAATTCAAGCTATATCCTAACACGTACATTACAATAAATGTGGCAACAATTGAAAGTGGAATAGATACCATTACAATAAAAGCATTGCGTATGCTGTGTAAGAAAAACAACATGATTACGGCAACTAATGCAATGGCAAGCAGCAAATCGTATATTACCGAATTGGCAGCTTGTAATGTAAAAATAGAGGTGTCGTTAGCTAGTTCAAATTTAATATTGGATGACTTATATTCTTTGGTGATGTCATCTAATTTTTGCGATACTAATTTTGACAATTCCACTGCGTTACCATCCGCTTGTTTGGTAATGCTTATACCTACAGATGTTTTACCATTTAATCTTGAAATAGTAGAAAGTTCGCTGGAAGCATCATGCACTTCTGCAACATCTTTTAAATAAATGCTGCCGCCATCATTTGTAGTGCTTACAATAAGGTTTCGCAAATCTTCTACCGATTGCAATGTGCCAGCAAGCCTTACTTGAATTTGTGAAGCATTATTTTTTACTTTTCCGGTAGGAAAATCAAGATTGGCTGACGATAATGCCTGTGTAACTTGCATGATAGAGAGGTTGTATGTATTCAACTTATCTGCATTTACATT
>JADZAA010000022.1 GCA_020852855.1 Bacteroidota bacterium | reverse complement strand
TCTTTATCTATTCGAGTAATGGCAAAATCTTCGGTAATGCCTAACATCTCACGTAGAAAATCTATAAATTCCATTTCCAACTTTCTCCCTGTAAATTTACTCCATTAAAAATTTAGTATAACCAATTAAATAAAATTTATCCTGCGCATATAAGCGACGAACAAAGTGCGGTGGGCGTTTTCGCGCCTGTCAAAAACATAATGCGCCGTATGTCTAATTGCCATTGGCGTATAGTATTAACCAATAATTCCGAGCCGCCGGCGGAAACAGCCTGCAAAAACGGGCGCGCCGCCGCCGTTATATCCGCGCCAAGTGCGAGAGCCGTAGCCGCTTCCACGCCGTTTGTTATTCCGCCCGAACCTATAAGCGTAAAACCGTATTCATTTTTCAACGGCGCAAGCCCTCGTATGCATTCGGCAGTAGGAATGCCCCAATTCCAAAAATAATCGAGTGAGTTCTGCTCTTGTTTTCGCAATGTTTCACCGTGCCGCAGAATTTCAACACCTGCCCAGCTTGTGCCGCCCGCACCCGCACAGTCGAGTGCAGCCACACCTGCTTCGAGAAGCCGCCGCCCTGCACCGCGACTTAGTCCCGCACCGACTTCTTTGACGATTACGGGAACGGGCGACTCGCGCACGAGCCGCACAATTCCGTCGAGAACGCCACGATAGCGCGGATTGCCCTCCGGCTGCAACAATTCCTGCAACGGATTCAAATGAACGGCAATGGCATCGGCATCAATAAGGCGAACAAGAACATCTACGTCGGGTAGTTTGCCGCCTGTCAAACTATCGCCTCCTATATTGCCAATTATCGGAACAGATGGCGCATTGCGTCGCACTATTGCGAAAGATCCGTGATATATGCCGTTTTCCAAAGCCTGCCGCTGCGAGCCGACACCAATAGCCACGCCGCATCGCTCGGCTGCTTCGGCCAATTGCGCATTGATTCGTTCAGCCTCGCCGCAACCGCCCGTCATGCAAGAAATAAGTAATGGCATTTGCAGCTTTTTTCCCAAGAAATCGGTATCGACGGAAATTTCGTCGAAGTTTAATTCCGGCAATGCGTTATGAACAAACGAATAACGCTCGAATCCGGCGGTTTTTGCCGTGAAACGCACATTATCGCCCGTGCATAATTCTATATGCTCTCGCTTGCGGTCAGCCGTAGCCGAGTATTCATTCATAATAAAATGCGCAACCCGAATTGCAAATCGTGAATTTCTACTGCATTTTGCCGCCGACACGGCCTGCTTAACGTCTCCGGTATAATCTTATTATTCCTCTTGCACGCCTCAAGCCTACAAAACGCGCCACACCCGCAAAAAAATATCGCAATAATATTTGATATATTTTAAAGTTCAGGCTGTATTTTCATACTCTCGAAAACCGACGGCGTATCGGTACGATATCCGGCCGTCATATTTTCTACATATTTACCAATTATATCAAACTCGATATTCAAGTTATCGCCTACTTTCCTCTCTCCCAAAGCGGTAACGGAAAGAGTATGCGGGATAAGAGCGACCATTATACGCGCACTTTCTACGCGGGCTACCGTTAAACTTATGCCGTCCAAGCAAACAGAGCCTACGGGCACCACGTAGCGCGAAAATTCTCTCGGAAATTCTATCCACATCTGCCGGCTGCCTTGAATGTCGTTTATAGTACGAATAATGCCTACGCAATCAACATGCCCCTGAACGATATGTCCGCCGAAACGGCCGCCAGCCCGAATAGCGCGTTCGAGATTTACCCGAGAACCGACCGAGAGTGTGCCCAGTGTAGTTTTTCGCAAAGTTTCGTCTATGGAATCAACCGAAAATATGTTTGCATCACATGAAACAACCGTCTGGCACGTACCGTTTACAGCGATGGAATCGTCGGTTTTCATGTCGCTCATAACGATATTTGCCTTTACCGTAAGGCGTTTTGAAGTGCCGCGCCGCTCTACAGATGCAACAACGCCTATTTCTTCGATAAGTCCGGTAAACATTTCGCCTGCCTCTATGTAAAGAAAAAACAAATTCCGGAGAAATATCGTGTTTTTCGCGGAACGATTGCCGCAAATGTAGCGGTATGCCGCCGATTTACGTATTTTTGCGGCAGACAATATACTCCTATGTATGCGAAAATACTCTCGTGTCGTATGAAAATATATCTTATTGCTGCCGTTGCACTCGGCATTTTCATTCTTGAATCGCCAAGCACTTCGGCGCAACAATGGAGGCGGCGCACAGCAAGCATAAGCGACAGCCTATACACTGCTTCCGACAATGCGCCGAAATTCACCGGAAATATAGCCTACGTCGAAGGCTCGTCAGCATGGTTTCTGGGTTCTCTGTTTTTGAACTACGAGTTTGTTTTTCACGAAAATTGGAGTGCAAAACTTGGTGCGGGCGGCGGCTATGCGGAAAACATAGCGAACGGCTACGGCGGACTGTTGACGGCTAATTATTTTTACGGCGGCGACCATAAATTCGAGGTAAATGCCGGAATATGTTATGCCGGAATTAAAGAATATCAACTTAGCGGCGAAATATCTGCCCGCGAATGGAAAATCACTCCTGCCTTCGGCGGCGGCTATCGCTATCAGCCGGCGGGAGCAGGTATGTTTTTCCGCGCAGGAATATCCTACTACTCATTTGGCGGCGGTGCGCATCTCGGCATCGGATGGCGACTGTGAATCCAATAAAAAAACATCGAAAAAATGTTTTGAAAAAATAAGAGTTATTTAATTTCCACATTTTCTCTCCACATCGGAAATACCCGCCAACGCTCTCCGCACGGCAAAATCGAACGGCTGAATGTCGCAATTAAATCTTATGAAACCAACCGACGAAAAATTATACAAAAAAATTGACTGGCAAATGTTGCGGCGACTGCTCGGATATTTGCGTCCGTATCGCCGTTACATAGCTTATGCTTTGACGCTTGCCGTTATATCCTCGGCACTTATGCCGGTACGCCCCGTGATTTTCCGCTGGGCAATAGACGACTTTGTAGTTACAGGTAATAAACAAGGTCTGCTTGGTGCGGTAATGCTTGTTTTCGGAGTTCTTGCAGTTTCCGCATTACTACAGTTCGGACTGTCTTATCTTATGCAATGGGTAGGGCAAAAAGTACTTCTCGATATTCGGATTTCCGTATTTCGCCATATTCAGCAGTTCGCATTAAAAGTATTTGACACCACGCCCGTAGGACGACTGATAACCCGTGTTACAAACGACGTGGAAGCCTTGAACGAGTTATTTTCGTCCGGCGTAGTGCTGATGATTTCCGACATTTTGCTTGTAACGTGGATTGTAGGCTATATGTTCATGGAAAATTGGAAATTAGCCTTACTTACTATACTCGCATTGCCGCTTTTGCTTACGGCTACTTCTATTTTTCGCAAAAAAGTTCGTGCCGTCTATTCAAAAATTCGTCACGAAGTGGCAACCATGAATTCATTTCTGAACGAATATTTAACCGGTATTTCTACTGTGCAGTTATTTTCTCTGCAACGCGCCAAATTCAACCGATTTGACGCTGTTAACGCTCGCCACAGAGATTATCAACGACGTTCCGTACTATATTACGCCGTATTTTTTCCTGTTGTGGAAATAATTAGTGCGCTTGCACTTACGGTAATTCTCTGGTATTCCGCACGCAATATTTTTTCGGGCGAAATGACCATAGGTTTAATAGTTGCTTTCGCGCAATTCGTGGAAATGTTTTTTAGGCCGATACGCGACTTAACCGAAAAATATAATACGTTGCAAAGTGCCATGGCAGCCTCCGAACGCATTTTTGCACTGCTCGACGACAATAGGCGAATAGAAGACAAGCCGAATGCGGTCGAATTCGGCGGGTTAACCGACTCCATAGAATTTCGTAACGTTGATTTCTCTTACGACGGCCGTAAATCCGTGCTGAAAAACGTGTCTTTTACCGTAAAAAAAGGCCAGACCGTCGCTATCGTGGGTGCTACCGGCGCAGGTAAAACTTCTATCATCAACCTTCTTTGCAGATTTTACGAGTTTCAGGGCGGCGATATTTTGTTCGACGGGCAGTCCATACGCGATTTCAATCAGGATTCTTTACGCTCGCGTATCGCGCTTGTTTTGCAGGATGTATTCCTATTTTCACGGTCGGCACACGAAAATATTACGATGGGAAATTCTCAAGTTTCCGAACAAGACGTAAAAAATGCGGCCACAGCCATCGGTGCCGACGATTTTATAGAACGATTGCCCGAAAAGTACAATACGCAAATACGCGAGCGCGGCTCAAATCTGTCCGTAGGTCAAAAGCAGCTTATTTCGTTTGCACGTGCATTGGCAATAAATCCCGATATTTTAATTTTAGACGAAGCCACTTCGAGCGTTGATGCCGAAACCGAGCAACTTATCGAAGAATCCATTGCCCGATTATTAAAAGGACGTTCCTCGATTGTTATCGCGCACAGATTATCCACAGTGCAACGCGCCGACGTTATCATAGCCATGCATCAGGGCGAAATACGCGAAATAGGTTCGCATAGCGAACTCTTGGCTGCCAACGGGCTTTATGCGAAACTTTATCGCTATCAATACGGCATTTCACGCCGCACAGCCGCATAATATCGCACTGCGGAAATAAAGCAATAATAATCACGAAATAAAGTAAAAATATTTCAAGATAATTTAACGAAAAAACATCTGAAAAACAGAGGCTTTATGGCTTATGATTTTTTAGCAAGATTTTCCGACAACTCTCTTGCAACTGCGCTCGGAGTATCGTTGGGCGTTGTAGAACGTGTCCTTGCGCTATGGCAACAGCCGCATCGCTTTTATCATTCCGATAGGATTCATTTAACGCAAATTTTCGAACAAACAGATTTATTGTCGGATAATTATTCGCGGCACGAAAAAGAAATACTTGAAATAGCAGCCCTTTTTCACGATGCAGTTTTTTTTCCCGGGCATACCGACAACGAAGAACGCTCGGCGGCTTTATTTCGCGACTTAATTCGTGGTAATTTGCCGGAAGCCGATGAAATCGAAGCAATGATACTCGATACAAAAAAAAGAACGTCGAACGCACCGCTTTCCCCCGCTTTCTTCAAAATTGATATGTATGCAAAACTATACGGCTCAATGTCCGAATTGTTTGAATACGAGCATGAAATATATCGTGAATATCAGCGTTCGAATTATCCGGAATATAAAAGCCGATGCCTGCAATTTTTGGACAGGTTATTACCAGTCGAGGATATTCCCGGGCGGCATACAATACCTCATCTGAAAAGTTACGTAGAGAAACGCCGTCCGCGTATCGGTCTGTATCCGGGTACTTTTGCACCTTTTCACATTGGTCATTTAAGCGTACTCGAAAAAGCCGAACAAATATTCGACAAGGTTATAGTTGCGGTTGGCATCAATCCGGAAAAAGACGCAAGCGAACATAGCATCAGACTTACGGAAACGTGCAATACGTTGCCTTTTCACGAGGTTATAGCATTCGACGGTTTTCTGACCGATTTGGTGAAAACTCATGAAAAATATGCCGATATTACGATAATTCGCGGCTTGCGCAACGGTAACGACCTCGATTATGAAGTGAATCAGTTGCGTTTTATGGAAGAACTTTATCCCGACGTTCGCTCAATATATTTGGTTTGCGATAAGCAATACGAACATATTTCCAGCACGGCTATTCGCAGCCTCAGCAAAATAGATACAGCGTTTGCAGAAAAATACAAGCCTGTAAAATACAATTACTATCATAGGGAATATCATCATAATTAATATGCAACAGGAACGATTAAATATGTCTTTTTTGTAACTCCGTATTTACAATTAAGATATGAGAACTGCAACCGATAAATTCGGCTATTTAAATGCTCCGCTCGAAATACGCGTCGAGGA
>JADZAA010000021.1 GCA_020852855.1 Bacteroidota bacterium | reverse complement strand
GCCATTTGGCGTGTCTTGTGTGCGACATAACGCTATCCGAATCCAACGGCTTAAAAGACACTTATGTTGTACAAAAGACCGCATCTCGTCTAAATTCAAGAACGTCATCTTCCTTGGCAGGTTCTAATGCTGTGGAATATGCGCCCGGAAGTGATTCGGCTTTTTTATCCAATTAAGGGCGGTCTGGTGATTAATCCCGAAAATTCCGGCTAAGCCCCTTGATGAGAGCAATGCTCTTGGCTGGCTTTAGCAATCGGTTCCTTAAAAGCTTCGCTTTTCAAACGTGTCTGAAATACACCGCCCAAGCCGCAAGATTTACACTTGTATTTAGGATTAACCGAACTGTTTGAGCCGTTTTTGACTATATGTTCGGAATTGCATTTGCGACAATGTTTATTTTTGCTGTCATTTTTTTGTCTTTTTTATGCAATAATAATTCACCGTTACATTTACACTGCCGGTTTTGTAACATTTTTTTTATCGGCATGAAAATCCTAAGAAGATATAACGTTAAGGGTGCTGTCTATTGGTGATATTTAAAGCTTGAATTTTGCAGTTTAATACACTGCCATTCCTTTTACATTAAATTTCATGTCTTTTTGCGGTTGGAATCCGAAATCGCTGAGGGTAACGGCTATGCGGAATTGAATCATGCGTGCCGGACGAAACTCCGTTGCGGAAATACTTACTCGCATCTTTTTTCCGTCGGCTGTAATTTTCCACGGTTGCATTCCAGATATTATAATCATTTCGGCACCTCGAACTTCGGTCATTCCGTTTTCGATGGGCATTGCTATATTGGAACAGATTAAGGAATCGAATTTAACACTTAAGCTTCGCAATTCTGTATATTTGCCTATGATTACATTCTTTACCTTAATATCGGGTATATTCAATCCGAAGCATACAATGCGGCCCGAAGTGTCTATACGAACGGAATCGGTTATGCCGGAATACCACGAAACGTCGAACCCGTCTTGTACGCCCGAAATATCCTCGCCCTCAAATGTAAGGCTTAAAAATTTAGCAGGCAAGTTCGGAATAGAGCCGCTTGTCTGCCGCCGTTCAGTATTTATATCCAGCGGGGAAGTGCATGACGACATAACCACGCCGCAAGCAACAATACAAAGCATCATGAGTACCGCCTTCGGCCGATAACGCTTCGCCGCGCCGCGCCGCGCCGTGGCTTGTAATTGCGCGATTATATTCATCGCAGCCCTTCGGGAGTAAATGAAAGCCCGACGGTAAATCCGAACTTTTCTGTTGAGAACCAACGGCTTTTGTAAATATACGGTAATACGGCTGTTTCTGCACCGGCCGAAACGGTAAGCGACGGGATCGGCGTAATATTTACACCGATTGATTGCCGCCCAAGGAAGCCGAGCGTTCCGGCTGCGCCTATGAACGATTCGCCGTAGATATGCGCATCCATTTTACGGTCTATTTGCATTAGTTTGTATTGAGTCAATATACCGGCCCATAACATCTGCGGGTTTTGTTCGTACCACACTTCCGACGCACCTTCCGCGCTTCCGAATACTTGTGCAAATCGTTCCATGCCTATTTCAACGCCGGCGGCAAGCTCGGGCGTGAAGTGGAACACTGCACCAAACGCCGTATTGTTAATCCAACTGTTCGACTCGGCACTTATATTGGAGGCTGGAAACGACTGATTAAACAATCCGCGAAAACGAATACTGATACCTTGATGGGAATCGTTGTCATCGTCGGCCGTTATTCGCGTTGTGCGCACAGGCTTTGCAATCGCGTGCAAAGAAGATGAAGCCGTGTTTGTTTGCATATCGGCTGTGCCGAGACTTACGACCGATTCTTTAGCATCGCTTTCGTTCGGTGTTTCGTTTGCAACAGAATTGCCATTCAAGGCATTATCGTCGGTTTGCGCCGGTAAAGTTTTCGATTCCATTATACTGCCGCCCGAATTACCCGCAAATAAAGAAGCGATTGCGCGGCGAGAATGCAATGTGGTGCGGCGCGTATGTTTAGGCTCGTTTGCCGTTGCAAATGTGCGTTCAAAGCCGTTATGCCGTTCGGCCGGAGTTATGAAAGTCAGAATGGGTTTATCGTTATGCGGCATTGTAATATGTGCGTTCGACGGTTCGGCGGGGCGATGCGAAAGCAAAATCAAAGCTGCCGCACCCGTGCCTAAGACTACGCCCAAAATTGGTGCTACCCAAGTAGAGAACACATTTCGAGTGGCCGACAATAAGCCGTAAGTTACGGTTGTGCCTGCACCCGTTGCAAGCCCGGCAGACACAAGCAAGCGCTCTTTGACAAGCGGCGACGGAAATAGCGTATCGTGCCGTAAGGCTTCGCGCATAGTCAGCAGGTCTTTCATCTCCGCGCGCAAGTCTTCGTTTACGGCAAGTTCGCCGAAAAGCTGATTTTCAAAGAACGGGTCAAGTTCGCCGTCCATAAAAGCATAGAGCTGTTCAACCGGTTGCATATCGTTGAAAGCACTCATTATTATTAGTCCAAGTTAATCAGACATTCAAATCAATAAGGTAAGGTGCGAGTATTTCCCGCAATTTTTTCTTCGCTCGGAAAAGGCGTATTTTCACAATATCGAGAGACACGCCTATGGTTTCGGCTATTTCATTGTACGACATACCGTTGTATTCGCGCAATATAAAAGCCTCGCGATAGTCGTCGGGCAACAAATCGAGAGCGCGTCCAAGGATGTCGAGAAGCTCCTGCTGCTCGTAAGGACGATCTCGCGACGCTAATTCAATATCTTCGGGCAAAACCAATTCCTCCCGACGTTTGGCCTTGTAATTAAGGCATTGATTGCGGGCTATGGCAAATAAATAGCCGGCTACATTCTCTGCCGACCGAACGCGCTTTGCAGACTCGAAAAAACGTGCGAAAGTTTCCTGAAGCAAATCCTCGGCCGCCGAGCTGTTTCCCGTTATTTTTCTACAGTATGTAAAAATACGTTGAGAATACCTGTCGTACAGCATGGCCAGTCCCGTTTGAGCCTCAGACGTACTGCCGGAAAGCATCGCAAATAATTCGGCATCGCCGTAGGTTTTTGTCGTCGTTAAAGCATGCATGAGGAAATATAATCTGAAAAAGAAAAAAACCGCTGTTGAAATATTGACGGTATTCAGTAAAGACTTGCGTTGTCTGTAAATGTTACGGTCAAAGTCTTTTTTTTTGTAAAATTTATTGTTTATCGGCCGGTATAGTGCCGAATGTAACGGATTCTGTCGAATTATTATAGTCAACGCAATGTAAGTTACGGCAAATTATCGTATTATCCGCATTATCCCTGCGCAACGGCAAAAAAACGGTATATTCCGTATTTACGAATAAAGGTGAAACGCATCGGAAAATACGGGTAAGCTTTTTATCGGCTTGCCGTAACGTTTCCGTTTTGTAATTTCGCAATAGTTATTTATCCCGCTTTTTCTCTGTCCTTACATACTTGTAATTTTTCTTTTTTTTACTATGAAGAATCGCCGCGTTCTGCCGTCGTTGTGTGTGTTGTGCGCCGTAATTGCAACATTGCTTTTGCCCTCCTGCGGAGGTGATGAGATTTCCGTAGTCGGTCGGAATTTCAAAGATGAAATACAAAGGTACCAAAACCTGCAATTTACTTTCGATACGCCGCTTATAGCCGATTCACTCACAGGCCGATGGGATACGGTATCTTTCTTGGAGTTTAGTCCGAAAGTAGCCGGAAAATTCCGCTGGAACAGTCCGGTCGACCTCGAATTTTCGCCGTCAGACGGATTTAAACCTTCTACAGACTATAAGGTTGCGCTGACCGAAGCATTATTGCGCAATGCCAATGGCAAATCTCTGTCGAGCGACAAAGAATTTGCTATGCACACTCCTTATTTGAAACTCGAAGCGGCGAATAGTTTCTGGGCTAAGGCATCGGACGGCGGCGTGGAATTGCGTGTTCAGTTGCACTTTACCGAAATTGTCGACGCGGCAGACGTTGCAAAACTGTTTTCCGTATCAATCGGCGGTGCGTCTGCAAAATTTACCGTTGCGCCGCAGCCAAGCGGGCGGCAAATCACAATAGCCGTTGCAGATGCGGAAGGCCAACCTGCAGGTTACCCTGCAATTAGCCTGCGCGTGGATAAAGGGTTGCGTTGCATCGAAAGCGGCTCGCTTACCGTGGAGGCGCAGGAATTATCGTTTACTATGCCGAACCGTGACCGAATACAAATAATAAGTGTGGCGGGCGGCTTCGACGGCATTGAACCGATAATTGCGGTATCAACATCGCAGGCAGTAGAAAATAAGGATATTCAATCGCTTATTTCAATATCGCCGGACGTTGCCGGAATATCTGTGGAACTGCAAGAGCAAGGATTTGCTGTAAAGGGAAATTTTCTGGTAGAGAAAACGTATCAAATCATAATCAGCGGCCGGCTTATCGGCGTGGTTGGCGGAGAGATGCGCGAAGACTATTCGCAATACGTTCAATTCGGAGATATGCAGCCGACTATCGAATTTACCGAAAAACGGGCAATGTACCTAAGCTCGAAAGGTGAAAAATCCGTAGGCCTGCGAATAGTTAATGTACCCAAAATTAAAGTGCAAATAATTAAAATTTATGAAAACAACATCTTGTCGCTAATAAGGAACGGCAGCGGCTGGTACGACGAAGAAACGAACGAAGATTATTCTTCTTACGATTGGATAGAAGCCGACTACTACGGTGATGTAATTGAGGATAAAATTATTGAAACCAAGAATTTGCCGCGAGTGCAAAATTACCGCGTCCTAAAGCTCAATTTTACCGATAAAACTATGTTCAAGGGAATTTATCTGGTAAAAGTCAAGTCCGATGACGAAGAATATCTTTCGGCAACAAAGCCCGTGGCCATTTCCGACATTGGGTTGATAGCCAAGGAAACTGAAAACGAGATTGTCGTATTTGCCAATTCGTTGATAGATGCTTCGCCGATAAGCGGCGTTACGGCACAGCTTGTAAGCTCGAATAATCAGCAAGTCTATAAGGCTACCACAGGCTCCGACGGTACGGCCGTTTTTTCGGATATTAAAGCGAAAGCGCCCGGATTTAAGATACGAATGATAACGGCGCGAAAAGACAACGAATACACTTTCCTTCATTTCAATAAAACCCGCGTAGAGAACTCGCGCTTCGACGTAGGTGGACGCTATGATAATGCTGCCGGATACCAGGCATTTCTTTACGGCGGCAGGAATATCTATCGCCCGGGCGAAACGATTCATATATCAGGCATATTGCGCGACGATTTATGGCAGACTGCGGCAAATATTCCGGTAAAACTGAAATTATTATTGCCGAACGGCGGTGAGTTCCGTGCCACGCGGCACACTCTCGACGAGCAGGGAGCATTTGAAGCCGCTATTGACCTGCCGACGGCCATGGTTACGGGAACATATACGGCCGAACTTTACTCGGCTAACGATGTTTTGCTGACATCGCAATACATTAGCGTCGAGGAATTTATACCTGACAGAATTTCCGTGAATTTTATCGCCGATAAAGAGATCTATGCAACGGGTGAAACCGTCAAGGCATCTTTGAGAGCGGCCAACCTGTTCGGCCCGCCAGCCGCGCACCGCAATTATCAAATGGAATTTTCGCTTGTTCGCAAGCAGTTCATTTCGAAAAATTTTTCGGACTATGATTTTACGGTAGTAACGCCGAGCAATCCGGAATTTGACAAAACTATGCGCGAGGGAAAAACCGACGAAAACGGCGAGGCGAACGAAACGTTCGATATACCGAAAGAATATACAGATATGGGCTTGCTTTCGGGCAGAATTTTTACGACAGTATTCGACGAGACCGGCCGTCCGGTCAATCGTGCAAAGCAATTCGACGTAATTACTCAACCGGTCTTTTTTGGTATAAAACGCTTCGATTCTTACGTATCGGCACGGCGGCCGTTCGATATACGGCTTGCAGCCGCCACGCCCGACGGCAAAGGACACAGCGGCGCACCGGCAATGGTACAGATTGTAAAACTTACATGGCAGAACGTTATAGAGCGTGAAGGTTCAAGCACTTACTATCGAACAGTCAGCCAGAAGCAAGAGCAAATTTTATCTGTACGTACTATGAATGTAGGCGGCAACGGCACCGTCTATACTTTTACGCCACAAGTCTCGGGCGAATATGAAATCCGAGTGTTCAGGCCGGGAAATATGCAATATGTTTCAAGGAAATTTTACGCTTACGGCTGGGGAATGACCGAAAGGTCGTCGTTTTCCGTGAACAAAGAAGGGCAAATTGATATAGAGCTAGACAAACCGCAATATAATATAGGCGAAAAAGCCAATGTATTATTCAAAACACCGTTCTCGGGAAAATTACTTGTTACTGTGGAGAGAAATCGCGTGGTTGAAAGATTTATGCTGCAAACCGACAAACTCTCGGCCACTTTAACATTGCCGGTTAAAGAGGATTATTTGCCGAATGTTTATATTGCGGCAACGCTTTTCCGCCCGGTAGACGACGGCGCGATGCCGCTGACCGTAGCAACCGGATTTGCTCCTGTTTACGTAATAAAACCATCTGCGAAACTTCCGGTTTCCATAAATGTATCGGAAAAATCACGTTCAAATACGAAACAAACCGTTACCGTTCGTACAGGTGAGCCGAATTCACAAGTTACGATTGCAGTAGTTGATGAAGGAATATTGCAATTGAAAGACTTCAAAACGCCTGACCCGCACGGATTTTTCTATGCCAAACGCGCACTTGAGGTACGTTCGTACAATGTTTACCCGTTATTGTTTCCAGAAATAATACGTAGGCGTTCGAGTGTTGGCGGCGACGGCTACGACCTGAACAAGCGGATAAATCCGTTCGCAAGCAAGCGCACGAATCTAATTGCGCTTTGGAGCGGCGTATTACGTACCGGAAGCAATGGTACGGCAACTTTTTCCTTCGATATTCCGCAGTTTTCCGGTGCTTTGCGCGTTATGGCGGTTGCGTACAAAAATAAATCTTTCGGCTCGTCGGAAAAACGTATTACGGTAGCCGACCCGATTACGGTAAGTTCTGCATTGCCGCGTTTCTGTTCGCCGCACGATACGTTGATAATACCCGTTACACTTACTAATACCACGAATAAACAAGGTCAGGTAACGGCAAGCATCAGTGCATCGGGTTCGATTTCGACTATCGGTGCAGGCAAACAATCTGCTTCGATTAAGCCTAACGGTGAAGTGCAATTGGTATTCCGTGCAGTAGCCGGGTACTCTCCCGGAATATCCGAAATAGTTGTTTCTGCGGTTGCTTTCGGTGAAACATTTACAGAAAAGACGGAAATTTCGGCACGTCCGGCCGCAGGACTTCTAAAAACCTCCGGCAATGGCGTTGTGCAGCCCGGGCAAACGGCAAGTATAACTGTCGTCGCACCTTATATTCCGTCGAGCATATCCGCAAAACTTGTAATAGGACGCTCGCCACTCGTTCAATTTGCGGATAATCTTCGCGATTTGACGGAATACCCTTATGGTTGCGTAGAACAGACCATTTCCACCGCATTTCCTCAGATTTATTATGCCGACCTTACCAAAGCCCTGATGGACGGCGGCTCTGTTAAGTCCAATCCGGCCTATAATGTGCAACAGGCTGTTCGTAAGGCGGAGGCGATGCAGCTTTACAATGGTGCGGTCAGTTATTGGCAGGGCGGAGAAGCGGAAACATGGTGGGGAACTGCTTACGCGGCGCATTTCCTTCGCGAAGCACAACAGGCCGGATACGACGTAAATCCCGAAATACATAAGCGTATGCTTGGCTATTTGGCGCAAAAAGTAAAAGAGAGGGCAACTGAAAAATATCGTTATTACGATGCCTCAATGAGATTACAAATACGCGAAACAGCTCCGAAAGAAGCGGCATACTCACTATACGTATTGGCATTGTGCGGGCGCGAAGACATTCCTTCGATGAATTACTACAAATCGTCGTCCAATTTGCTGGCTCTGGACTCCAAATACCTGATTGCTTGTGCATATAGGCTTACCGGCGACGTAAAAACTTACCGAGCATTGCTTCCGGGGTCATTTTTGGGTGAGCTGTGCGAGTCCGTAAGCGGCGGCAGCTTCGCTTCGCCGGAGCGTGATATGGGGATAGTTTTGAACACTTTGCTCGATGTGGAGCCCGATAACGGCCAAATTGCAATGCTTGCACGCCACCTTTCCGAACAGATTCGCAGGCGCGGTAAATTCTTTTCCACACAAGAAAACGTGTTTGCTTTACTCGGATTAGGAAAAATTGCACGTAAAAACGCTTCGACAAATGCAAAAGCCGTAGTTTTCGTTAATGGCAAAACGCTTGGAACGGCCGATGAAAAAGCACTTGTATTGAGCAACGGTATTGCCGGACAAAAGGTCAATATAGCCGCATCGGGCGGTGCGGTGTATTATTTCTGGGAAACAGAAGGCCTAAGCAAGGATGGAAGCTTTAAGCAGGAAGACAGTTACCTGAAAGTTCGCAGAACGTATCTTGACCGCAAAGGTGCTGTAATAACCGATAATTCTTTCAGACAGAATGACCTTGTGGTAGTTAAACTGACAATTTCGACTACCGACCGCTCTACTGTGGATAATGTGGTAATTACCGATTTATTGCCCGCCGGATTTGAAATTGAAAATCCGCGTATTGGTGCGGTAGCCGAGCTTTCTTGGATAAAAGATGCAACCGTTCCGCAACATTTCGACATACGCGACGACCGTATGAATATATTTGCCGTAGCCGGCGGTGAAGAGAAGCATTTTTACTATTTGGCACGTGCGGTTTCCAAAGGTATTTTTACGCTTGGTCCGGTTACTGCCGATGCGATGTATCGCGGCGAGTTCCATTCGGCCAATGGATCTGGTAGAATCCGTGTAGAGTGATTTTTTACGTTTCGATTATAGGAAAAAATGACCTTTGCTTTGTATAAAGCTGTTAGATGTATGAAGTTAGCGCATGGTACGGCTGTTCTTGCCGCAATGTGCGCATTGTGCTTTGCACCGGTTCGAGCTCAACAGACGGGGCGCGTTCCTACTGCGGCCGACTTTGACACAACGTTTGTATTTGCGTCGCCGCGCCCGTTAATAGCAGATTCATTGGCTATTTTACCGGCAAAATATATTTGGGGAATGAATGTATTTGTAACCGGTTCGGGTTACGGCGGCGGAATGTATTATCAACGTTTTATTTCCAAGACGTTCTCGGCATTTGCAGACTTGGCGATTTCCGGCGCACGGAACACCGACGAGCAGGAATTTTACGACCCTTACACTAATTCTTATCGGGTTCCCGGCAAGATAAACAGGCTTTTTTTATTTCCTCTTATGCTGGGAGCACAGTATAGGGTTCTTGCCGAAACTTTCGACGACACATTCCGTCCGTTTATTGCATTGGGTATCGGTCCGTCGTTTATTTTGGCAACGCCTTACGACCGAGAATTTTTCGGTTCATTCGGCTACGGCACGCTTTACGTGAAATTCGGAGGCTTTGCGGGGCTTGGGGCAAATATCGGGAGCTTCGGGCGCAGTGTCAGCAGTATTTCTCTTCGTTATTATGTAATTCCGTTCGGAAACGGCGGTTTGGAAAGTATTCGCAATCTTCCAATTACCGATTTTGGCGGTGCATTTCTTACTTTAAGTGTAGGCTGGGCATATTAAGAAAGCGAACCAAAAGGAAAAAAAGAGTAAGTTGCAGAACTCTCAATTCTTGAATTCAACATACTTCTGATATTAAATGATATTCTTTTGTTTCTTTGGACTTGAATTCAACAGTCAAGTGCAACGGTCTAGATAAATAAAAAGTAGGGTTAGGTGTCATAGAGCAATAACCCAACCAAAGATTATCACAAACCGGAGCACATAATGTTACGGAGCTATAAGCACCTAACCCAAGAGCAAAGATACGAAATTCGAGCGATGTATTTGCAAGGCATATCATATCGTCAAATGAGTTCAATACTTGGATTATCGCCGTCAACTATAAGTCGAGAGATACGCCGCAACAGTGGATTTCGGGGTTATCGTCCGAAGCAGGCACAACGTCATATATGGATTGATAAATCAGTTGGCGGCATTTTATGGCAGCATCTTCGTCGCAGTCGCAAGAGGTATCGTAAGCGTAGTAGTGGAAAGGACTTGCGTGGTCAAATAGTTAATCGTCGCAGT
>JADZAA010000020.1 GCA_020852855.1 Bacteroidota bacterium | reverse complement strand
GTTGCAGGTAAACCGCCGTTTGCATCTGTTGAGCGTATTACCTCCATAGGGGTAGACACAACTTGATTGTTTGACGCACGGCGTATGGTTACTGTTGCGCGGTAACGCTTCACCGTTTCAAGACCAACATTCAGAAATCTGACACGTATCGGAATGCTGTTATTATTGCCCCCTGTGCTACGAATATAGCGCTGACGATTCATCGGCAACGGCGATTCGATGCTTGCGACCGTCATGTCGCGGTCGAGAGTAATAAAGAAGTTATTATTGATATTCCTGGTGAATTGTGCTCCACCGGCTACGGTTCTCGTTAAAGTTACTTGCAGTTGATAAGTTCCGGGAGGCACATTCGGGCATATAAAACGGCCGTCATTGGTAACACTCAGCGGAGGTGCGCTCACAGTCGCCATACCTTGCGCTTTTGTAGCGGTAAAAGTAACCGAACTTCCGGTAGGAAGATTCGTTATTGAGGTAGCGAAAGTAGTCGGATCAAGAACTTCATATACTACTTGATTTTGAGAAAGACCTACTGCATTCACAGCCACAATGCGAAATTTGTCTACCTTATAGGTTTCGCTTGCACTTGTACTTAAAGTAATGGAAGGCTTTGGTTGTCCGGTACTTCCGTCATAAGTCAGATTTCCGCGCCAAATAGTATTCATTGCGGGGTATGCCGATTCCAACCCGTAAGATTTAACATCGAGTATATAATCTTTCGCTTCTCCGTAGCTATACAGAGCGCAAGGATCTATCGGCAACGGGTTATTGCAACAACGAACACGCAGGCGAGTAGGACCGCCGACTGCATTAGCCGGAATAGTAATTGTTCTGGTTACACCGGCAGTTCCGACCTGAATTGTTTCTTTGAATAATACCTCGTCTGCATCGTTTAGTTTACCGTTTTGGTCCCAATCTGCAAATACGCAGAAAAGATTTTGGTAAACATCCGTAGCTCCCGCCATAAAAATCTGATATGACTGACCGGGAGTTACCGGAGCGGACATAGTGGGATTGAGCTTATACGACGGCAGAGGAGTACATGGACTCGCATTGTCCACCAGTTCGGTTCCGAACCGAAACGATTGTATGTAAATGCCCAGGCCGCATGGGTCATTCGCATAGGAAGGATCGCAATATGTTGCCTGTGCCTGCGCACCTATGCTCGCAAATGCACTTAACACAAGAGCAAGAAGCACCACCCGCAATCTGTTACTTTTGGACTTCATAAAATGTCCTTGATAAATTGGAAAAACAAACATCAATAGGCTTAGGAAATTGTATAGTATGGCAGTAAAACACGCTGTCAGAACAGCTTAAACGAGATTTTACAGAACAGACCGAAACACCCTGAAATAAATACTTTTCTATCTGAAACTACTTTATCGGCAATTAAAAACCAAATTACAAACTACAAGTAAAATAACAACTACCAATCAATAAAAAAAGATACAATCTGTATCAAAAAAATAATTAGGCTACTATAAAAAAACGGAAAGGCTCCACAAGGGAACCTTTCCGTTATATAATTTCGGCATAAAAGCCTATATTAACGAACAACCGTCATCTTACCTACAAGAGTTTGACCGCCGGCTGTTAAGCGATAGATATACGTGCCGGAAGCAACCGCAATCCCCGAAGTACCGGTACCGTTCCACTCTACATAGCTTGTGCCTGCTGCGTATTCTCCATCGGCAAGAGTAGAAATCACATTGCCAATTGCATCGAGAACTTCGAGTTTTATAGGCATACGCTCGGCAAGATAGAAACTGATTTGTGTGGAAGCTGCAATAGGATTCGGCGAGTTTTGTCCAAGCGCAACCGACGACGAACCATCGAATGTAAATTCGAGAACGTCGGAGATAGACTTGCAGGACTCTTGTCCGCTACGATCTTGTTGCATCAAACGATATTGATATGTATTTCCTACAGCAACATCACCGTCGAAGAAGTTGTAATCGCGCGTTACCGAAGAATTACCTGCACCAGGAATAAAGCCGAGTGCTTTCCAATCGGAATTACCGACTTCGGAAATTGAACGACGCTCTACAAAGAAACCGTTGTTATCTTCTTCTGAAGCTGTTTGCCAGAAAAGGTCAATACCGCTATTGCGCTTATGCCCGTCGAAATATGTTAATTCTACCGGAATGACTATACAATTTGCCGAATCGTAAGTCGGGAATTGTGCCGTAGGCTTATCGCCGAAATAGGGGCGTAACAAAGGCAACCATGTACCACGGGAGAATGTCGGGAAACCGCAACAACTTGTCGGATTATTAGGTGTTCCACCGCCAACACGAGCTCCGTTTGTATGGGTGTTATGTCCGAAAGCCGGGTTGGGCAAAGCCGTGAATTTCTGCCAAGCACCGCTAAAGCGCGTATTTTCATAGGCAAATACGTTCCTGTTAATCAGTTCTTTTGCAGTATTAGGTTCGCGGAAATGCTTATCGAGATTTAAGTGATAGCCGGACGTTCCGAATGTGCCCGGAGGCGTATCGTTATAGTTCGATATAAGCTGACCTACACGGGCTTTCGATGCACCGAGTTGCATACCGTCCAGACCAAGCTGTGCCACAGACACCCAATACTCGCCAGGTTGCAGAACTATGGGTGAATTGAACAAATACGACGAATAACGTCCAAATTGAAGCGTCCTATTAAGAACTTGGTCGGTACCGCGCTCGCGTATAATTGTACTGCCGGCCATCGGCGTTGAAGCCGGCGTGCCGTTTTGGTCGCGATACAATGAGAACGAAACCGGATCCGGCGATTGGTTCAGTTCGCCGAACCATGCTTGCACACCTTTGATTGTATCTTGATTGTATACCGTAAAGCGCATTGCGATTTGTCCGGAACCGAAGCCGTCGCCGAATATATAACGTCCGTCGGCAATACTGCCGTGCGGGAATGCCCAATGAGAATAGCCGTAAGTACTCAAACCTTTACCGTCTATGCGCTGACCGAATACGGGAGTTGTAAACTCGGGTACGTCGTTCGTAGCAGTCGGCGGGTCGTAGGCCATTACCGGACCTAAGCGCAACGTAATTTTACTGTAGGTAGTGTCATTCGACGGGTCAAGGTCGCCACCGTTAACAAAGATGTATCCATTAACGCGGTATTCGCCCGGAGGTACTTTGCGGGCATCCCAATTAGGCATTGTGGACAGAACTTCCTCACCAGGTTTAACCATTGGGATAGAATAATTCCGGCAGTACACTTTCATATCCGGATTTGATACAGGCGTAATAACGCAGGTAACATTCACCGATGATGATTGCTTATTAGTGTTATTCACAAGTTTGAAGCGAATAGGAATTCGCGTAGTTTGAGTGGCGGGAGCCATTGTATATGGCCAACGTGCCTCGATAAGTGAAATTTCTACGTCGGGAACTTCCGTCGAATAAAGAAGTTTAACGTTATCAACAAAGAAGTCGTCGCGGTCGTCCGTAGGTTGCGGGGGTTGCTGTCCCGTGCGGGGATTATATACAGCATCTACACGCAAGCGGAAACGGAAGTTCATCGCCGCATAATTAGGTGCGTAGAGAACAGAGTCGGGAATTGCCCAGAAATAGCGACTGAATTCCCAATCTTTACCGTCGTCGAACGGATTTGCACGCAGACCTTGCGCAGCTGAAAGTGCAGAATCCTTATCGGTTTGTAAAAAGCCGCGTAAGTGGCCGCCGCTTCCGAAAATTGAGAATACCGCATTATCGGTAATTGCACTTGCACCGCCGCGACGCTTATGCGTTCTCCAATTAATATCGGTTGCAGATTGCTTGGCAATATTTTCGATTTGGTCGGTACTTGAACGTGCAAATTCAAGGAACAAATAGTCCGGCGTGGTCGTCATAGGTGCGGCAACGAGCGGATTACCGTTATAGATAATCCGACCTTCCGGTCCGATGGCGGTAGCATTTGCCCAATCGCGAACAAGATCGCCCGGAACTTTACCTGTGCGCTCAACCGAGAACGAAAGAACGGCACCTTTTGTGGGGCGATTCGGCAAATCTCTGATGTCTATAGGGAATGAGCGCAATTGGTCGCCGCCTCGCTGACCTTCAGGTATATCGCCGCCGAGAGTCCAGCGATTCATGCGAACGACAGGCGATTCAATAGTTGTTTGCTTGATATTTTGAGATGCAACTAATTTACGCGGCGGCGGCGGCAAATATGTATCTTGGTCGCCGTCGGAAACTTCTGTATTAATATTAACCCATTTTAAAACCGACGGCATAGGAGTTCCGTCGACAACATGGAATTGGTTCACGTCGTCGTTAAAGCCGTCGCTGTTTAGGAATGACAAACGGCGCATAACGAACATATCATATTTTACGGTATCATCGAAAGGCCATTCATCGCCTAAACTGCGCAAGAGAGTATCCAAAGGCTCAACGAACACAATACCGCGCAAACGTCCTATGTTATTGTCTATCAAGTCGTTAGGCTCGAAAACGGGGAATGTTACGCGAGCAAATCCGTAAGGTGGAAGTCCCGTCATCGGACAAGAACCTGACCCGGGGAAAGCAAGCGGATTGAAGTTATTGCTTACAATATTTCCGTATTCAACCAATGATTGACCGTTTTGGCAAGTTCCGGCCGACAGGCAGGCATTGCTTAACGTAACAGCTTCGGGAGTGTATACAGGAGGGTTAACCAAAATATCCTGACCATTTGCATCTTTACGTTGTTCCGGCACTTGATTGATAATGCGGAAACGAACACGGAAGTTAAGGTCTTGCTTCTGATAATTGACTCCCGGAGGGCGCGGCGGATTAGCCGAGCCGGGGCCTTGTATGTCATTTGTCAAATTTTGGAATACGGCACGAGGGCGTACAGCACCAAGTTGTGCATGTCCGGCAAACAACTCGATAAAGTCGGGCGCAGTGATATTACGGGTAAAGGCATTAAGGTCGGCCGTAGGCGAAAGTTCTCGCCCAAGGAATGAAACCGTACCCGGTACAACTCGTGCAACGTTCTTCCATTGCTTAAACCTTACAGCCAAGTTCGTTGTCGGCGTTTGGAATTGATGCCCGGCCGGCCCTTGCATATTTACGTTGGGCTGTGTTCCCTGCCCAGACATATACTGCGAAGACTGCGGATATGAAGATTGATATTCGGTTTGCGTCAAATTTGAGTTACAGTTCGGATAACCGTAAGAATAATGACGAGCATAGCCGCGAACGCCGATAGTAGAGTTTAGGCGAGCTATTTCGTCGGCTGTAATAATAGTCGAACCGGACGCTATAATTCCGTCTAAACGCTCATAGAAGAAGTAAACCGAACTGTCGGCTTCGTCCATTGTAACCTGAAAGTTGAACCACATTTGCTGATGGTCTGGCTGGAAATTTACAGTACCTTGCCGAAAATTCTTGGTTCCTATAGGCTGGAAGTTTTTGAAATATACTATACAACGGCGTGTTCCGTCGGGATTATTGGCAACTTTATACCATACTTGACCTTTATCTTTATCTTCGCGCATAGGGTCTTGCGAGCATTGCAAGTCATCCCAAAGCGGAGCGATAATCGGAGAAAAACGCATGTCAGGATTATTATTCTCGACATTCGGATTTCCCAAAGCATTGCTTAGTTGCGGATTGTTAGGATTACGAATTCCGGCAGTAGCTCCGTTGGGATTACCGCCGCAAGCGATATACGTATAGCCGTAATCGTCCGGTGTATTGTCTGAAAGACCATTACCGATTTTCGGGCGCGAAACATAGGAATTACCCGTTATGTTCTCTTCGCGATAGAAATTGTAACAGTCGTTCGAACCGGCCGGTATTGACCGGTTGCCGTTGTTGTCATACACATAGCGCGTATTCGACAGAACTATCACGCCATTCTGCGATACGTAGAAACTGTCATAACGAACGCCGTTGAAAAAGAACGGGAAGCCTATCTTAATTGGCCCCGCCAAAGCGTTGTTGGTGGAATCATCCATATTGCCCGGATTGCGGAAATACGGTTTTCCGTCATCGGTAGGGAATACTTGATTCGGGCCGGAAACAATGCGTTTCCACTTAATTTTTTCAGCCGGTTCATTGTCCGTATCGTAGTTCAAGTAAGCCTTGAACAAGTCCGGCCGCCAGCGGTCGCCGGCTTCATCGTCGCTATCTACGATGTAATAGCCGGTGGATACCGGCGGATCGTTTTTGTCCGGCCGGTTATTCGTCGAGTTCGGAACTGTTATGGTAGGAAATTGAGTGAACGGCACAGGAAAACTCCCTCCTTGCAGAAAGCTTTTCCGTTGCGTTTCATCTTCCTTACCACCGCCCGCGAAAGCAAGCTGCACAGACGCGCATAAAAGCGCAAACAGCAGAATCTTTCCCTTCATAAGACGCCTCATAAGGTTGGTAAAATGTGTAACAAAGGCTGTTAAATATATTGTTTATGTTCGACTATCTCTCGATTTTACGTCAACTACGCCGTTTCAATCAACTAATCTGTGAAAAAAAAACGAATTAACCAAAAGAAATGTTATCTACTCTTTCATAATCCTCGCCGCAAAAGAATCAACCGCCCTCGGATACATCTCTTTTTCTTTAGCCTTGATTTTTGCTTCCAATGTTTCGGGCGTTTCTCCGGGGGCAATCTCCACGTTGGACTGCTCTATGATTTCGCCATGGTCGTAGAACTCGTCTACTATGTGTACAGTTGAACCCGAGAAAAGTTCCCTATTTTCTATAACTCGTTGATGTACAACGTGTCCGAACATTCCGGCACCGCCATATTTTGGCAATAAGGCCGGGTGTATATTTAAAATTTTACCCTGAAAATGCGAGCATATTCCGGCCGGCATCAATTTATTGTATCCGGACAAGACTATAATTTCGACTGAAAACTCTTGCATAATTTCGAGCATTGCACACTCGAACATCATCAATTCGGGGTGAGTTTTTGAACTTATGTGCCGAAAAGGAACAGAAAAATTTTCAGCGATTTGGCGTGCGCCGCACATCGAGTTGTTTGAAATCAAAACAACTGCCCCGTACCGAGATTCGGGTTGTAATCCGAACTCGATGAGTGCCTGCGCGATGCTGCCTGCGCCCGATGCAAAAATAGCTGTGCGAACTTTTTCCGGTCTGACAGCCGCTATCGTTTCATACGCCATCCGTCGTCTTCCCGTTCAAATATCCAAGCCGCGACATTACCTTCGTCTATCGTACTGAAATTTCCCCAATAGCTTGCATTGTATGAATACCTAGAACTGCTTTCATCGAACATTTGCGACGCGGTTTCCTCTTGTATTCGGCTAAATCTGTCCAGCCATGATGCAAAATTCGACGGGCGCAAATCAATCCAACCTTCGCGGCACCAATTTTCTATATTCTCGGGCGTAACTTCAAGTTCGTCCGTGCCGCGCCGCGCCGGAATAATAACTTCTGCACCGCGCAGATATTGCTTGCCGTCGGCCAATAAAATCACTAAACCGACCGATAACATTTCACTGCGGAGCGAGCGGTCTGCAAGTATCAGTTGTTCTGCTTTTTCACTTAATTCTTGAGCGGACATAGCCAATACTCCCGCAAAATTTACCGCGATGCGTTTTAAGATATTAGCCTCGAACAACAATTTTGAAAGGCGCGGCGGTCCGAGCATTTCGAAAGCGACGCTTTCAACGCCGGTTTGCTGCTCAAGCGCAAGTAATCGCCGCAACGCTTCGTTTCGCAGTATTCCGCCGCGATAAGTCGGGCCCATAACCGAGCCGTCAAGTGCGGCTATAACGTCCAAGCCTGTGTTTCCGCCGCGAAGTTCCTGCACAACGGCATCGGCTATTTCTTCGGGCGTTACTATTTCCATTTGTCCCAGTGCGCTGATTGTCTGAAATTCTGCGCGTGAAAATATTCCGTTTTCGCCGGCATCAATAAATACCGAACGCACATTTCCGCCCGAAATATGTATTCCTTCAATATCGTCGAATCGGAACGAGCCTTTGGCGGCGCGGGCATTTTCCGGCAACATATCGGCCAATTGAATCGGCCGGCCTTTGCGTTTTATATCTCCGAAACCGATTCTTTTCCATGCGATAGCCGCACTTGGCTTTATTTCTTTTACAATTGGCGAATCGGGCGTGCGAGCCATCAGAAACAAAAGAAGAGTTTGCGCACCGGCAACCGCAGATTTTGCAAGCAGTACGCGCGACGGTTGCTCTTCGCTGTGTGTAAACGGAATATTCAGTCCCATTCCGCCCGTACCGCTTGTGCCGATTTTCATATACGACTCTACCCCGGCATCTTTTAATGCACGATACAGTATTTGTATGTGCCGAGAAATCTGCGGAACATACATATTAGCCGTTAATCGCTCCACGCTCTCGGCCGACGCTACGCCGGAGGCTATTTCCGTAAGTATCGAGCGGGCCGACGAATAAATGTCTTGATAAGCAATGGCCGTGGCAGTATTGATACAATCAATTACTGCATCGGGACGAACAGATAGCAATAAATCGTATAGTGCAGACGAATGTAAAACATCGTCGTCAAGTTCGTCTATTATGTCCCCTACCATACGACTTCGCATATCGCTGTCGGCCAGAATATGCTCGCGCGGAATATCTTTCCAATCTGTTCGTACAAAAACATTACCCCAACGCGCTTCGAAAGTTTCGGGCGAAGCGTCAGAAAATTCTTGACGAAGTTCTTCTGCCGCTTCCTCTGCCTCGGATTGCCTCAGCGAGGTTATGACGATTTTTCCCGGCAGAAAATCCATAAGGCGGCGGCAAATTGCCGAACCGACCAATCCCCAGCCGCCAAGTACCAGAATAGTAGAGCCTTTGAGTTGCATAAGCGCGAATACGCTCCTGTTTTTCGAAAAATAGATTTTTCCGGAAAGCGTATAATATTTTACGCACCGGACGCGACTTTTCGGCAAAAATACGGGAATTTTACGCTCGGCGAATTTTATACACTCTATTTCTTTGCAACGGATACGATGAAGTTAAACAAAACGCATGATACATTACGTTTTTTTATTTCCGAATACACTTTATTTTCGGATTGAAATAAAGACATTATGTTTATTTTTGCAGAGGTGCCGCGCCAATATATCACAGCTGTTGCGAAACAAGAAAATTACACTATAAAGCAGTGCAGATAATCAGCGACAAAGCTTTAGGAACAAACTGGTTTTTATATGAACGGCAGCGAACTTACAGTCAAAATCAAAGAATTTCTTACGCCGCAATCAGAATCCGTATTTCCGCAACGACGACCCATGGGCGATGAACGGTTTGGCGATATAGTATTGCGTTTCAGAGATTTGCAGTACGCAACCAAACTGCCGGACGCAGCAATTATAGGTGTTCCGCAAGATATTGGCGTTAATCGTAATTTCGGGCGCACGGGTGCTGCGCTGGCTCCCGACGCAATTCGCCGTGCCTTCTATAAGCTTACGACGTTTGCAGGAAAAACCACGCTGTCGGCCGATAAATTTTCCATAGTGGAATGTGGTAATATAACTGTGGAAGGCTTATCGCTGGAAGAAATACACCGCCGTCAGGAACAGGCTGTTTGGCTGTTGCTGAAAGCCGGCATTACACCCATTATTCTGGGTGGCGGACACGATATAGCATGGCCGAACGGACAAGCCCTTGCCAAAATAGATGCGAGTTATGGAGTGCTGAACATTGATGCGCATCCCGACGTAAGGCCGCTTGATGCAGGCAAAGGACATTCCGGTACTGCATTTCGACAGATTTTGGAAAACAAAGAGAACCCTTTACCTACGGGTGCTTTTGTAGAATTCGGAATACAATCATTCGCCACAAGTGTGTTTTTTCTCGATTTTCTTCGCTCTAAGCAAGCGCGGATAGTGTTTTATGACGATATTCGCAGGAATGGTTTCGATACTTCTGTTCGCGACGTGTTCGACTATCTTGCAAGCAAAGCACGTTCACTGTATACATCGTTTGATATAGACTCATGCGCTTCGGCTTATGCGCCGGGCGCGAGCGCACCGTCTACGCTCGGCTTTACCGCCGAAGAAATATGCCGGGCGGCATATATTGCCGGAAAAAATCCAGCCGTAAGACTCATAGACATAGTCGAAGTAAATCCAAACTTCGATGCCGATAATCGCACGGCAAAACTCGCCGCCATAATGATGGCACAATTTATATCGGGACTTGCAGAAAGAAAGTTCGGAATAAATTAGTATCTTAGCATCTCTAAAAGTCGTGGCACCAAGCGCACGGCAGTGGCAAAAAGCAGCCTATTATGTTGCACAAGCAGACTTAGGCAGACCTATGGCAATCATTATACTTATCGTTATACTTGGCATTTCGGCCGCGGCCGGAATTATTTTTTGGAAACAGCGCGTGAAACGTATGTTGCGGCGTGCCTCGATATTGCAACGCAACAAAGATTACAACGAAGCATTGCGCATACTGAATAACGTGGTGAAAATAAGCCCTTCGCATCCGGAAGTATATTCCGATCGTGCAAAGTTACGTTATTTGATGGGTGAAAACAATGCGGCTATAGCCGATTTCATCAAGGCAGCGGAATTAACGCCGAACGATGCGGGCATTTACAATAGTTTGGGGCTTGCCCGGCTAGGAATAAAAGAATACGCCGAAGCCATAGAGGATTTCGGACGTGCCATATCACGCCGCCGCAATTATGCAGAAGCATATTTTAATCGTGCCGCAACATTGGCAAAATCGGGCAATACAAAAGGTGCCGTTGCCGACTATACACTTGCCATTGCAGGAAATTCCGGCTATGCAGAAGCATATTTTGAACGCGGCTGTATTGAAGCCGGAGCCGGCCGGTTTGAAGAGGCTGTTGCCGACTTCAATATGGCTGTTGCCAATAAACAGCATTATGCCGAGGCGTTTTATCATAGAGCAACGGCAAAATATAAATTAGGCGATTCGCGCAGTGCTGTAGACGATTGCAATAAGGCCATAGCATTCAATGCAAGCTATGCGGAGGCATATAATAAACGAGGCGAAATAAAATCTGCAAACGGCGACTACGCTATCGCTATTCAGGATTTTACTCATGCCCTTATCATTAACGATGCCTTTATCGAGGCTTATGTAAATCGAGGCTTGGCGCAATCCGGCAGTGGCGACCACCGCGTTGCCATCGAAGATTTTGACCGCGCACTTCAACTCGATGCCGGTAATACAAATGCCTATATCGGACGCGGTTCGGCCTGCGCCGCACTCGGCAACAGCGAAAAAGCCTTAGCCGATTTTAATCGTGCATTAGATATAGCTCCGCGACACCCGGTCGCTTCTTTACACCGCGGAAAATTGCGCTTGGCAGACGGCGATTATAAGCACGCAATTGCCGATTTTACCGTAGCCGTTTTAGTTGATACATCATACGCCGAAGCATATATGTACCGCGGACTTGCAAAACTTGCTATGGGCAATGTGCAAGCTGCTCTCGATGATTTCAACAAAGCAATAGCAAATAAACCGGAATATACTGAGGCGTTGTATCACCGTGGAATGGCATTTATCAAGTTGGGGAATATGTCCGAAGCAATAGATGATTTAGATAAAGCATTGACTATAGACGCAAATTACGGTGTTGCTTATCTTGGACGCGGGCTTGCAAAAGCATCGCTCGGTATACGACGTGCGGCGGCAGAAGATTTTACCAAGGCTATTATCATCAATCCGGACGATGCGCAGTCATATTTAGAGCGCGGTACGGTGCGCTTCGAAATGGACGATAAAAAAGCCGCTTTGGAGGACTTCAACCGCGCTGTCGACCTAATTCCCGATAACGCAAACGCTTATCTTCGACGTGCAGACGCACGGCGGAATATGGCAGATAACCGGGGCGCAATTGCCGATTACACCAAAACAATATCTCTTTTGCCTAATTCATGCGAAGCCCATATCGGACGCGGCAGGGCAAAATTTGAAATGGGCGATGAAGCCGCCGCTTGTGACGATTGGAAAAAAGCGGCCGCACTCGATTGCCATGAAGCGCAAGTTTTATTATCTCAACATTGCCAATAGAAAAGCAACAACGCCGGTATGAACTCTTTCGACTGCTCCGCCGAGTACATTCTCGAAAACGAAATCGCTTTATTGCGCCCGTTACAGGCCGACGACGCACGGCACCTGTTACGATTTTCGTTGCACGAGCCGGATATTTGGCAGTTTTCGATTGCACAACCAACCGGAGAAAACGAGCTGAATAAATACATAGACAATGCACTCGGATCCCGCAAAACCGGCGAAGAATATCCGTTCATAGTCTTTGATAAGCGAGCAGGCATTTATGCCGGAAGTTCGCGATTTTACGATATTCAACGCAAGCATAATACAGTTCAACTCGGTTATACCTGGTACGGAAAAGAATTCCAAGGCACAGGATTAAACAGAAACTGTAAATTTCTATTGCTTGAATTTGCTTTCGACGTTTGCGGATTCGACCGATTAGAGTTTCAAGCCGATAAAAATAATGCGCGAAGTATTGCCGCAATGAAAAGCATAGGTTGTTCGGAAGAAGGAGTCTTGCGCAGCCATCTTCTGAAACCGGACGGTTCGAGACGCGACAGCATTGTACTCAGCATATTGCGCGACGAATGGCAAAATCGAATAAAAGAAGAACTGACGACAACTCTGAAGAAACAGAACTTAAACAGAACTTAATTGCGGTGCGGTTGCGTGTAAATCAATGCGAAATACTTTTGGAAAAGAAATTTATTATACT
>JADZAA010000019.1 GCA_020852855.1 Bacteroidota bacterium | reverse complement strand
TGAGTTTTGAGTTTTGAGTTTTGAGTTTTGAGTTTTGAGTTTTGAGTTTTGAGTTTTGAGTTTTGAGTTTTGAGTTTTGAGTTTTGAGTTTTGAGTTTTGAGTTTTGAGTTTTGAGTTTTGAGTCAGAAAATTATTCAGGAATATATTTACACTTACATCAATAAGAAAACGGCATTCTGCATTAAAGCAAGAACGCCGTTTTTATTTTCAAATAATAGAATTAACGGTAAAAAATCGGGAAGCGGCGCGGATTTGATTCGTGCATTATATCGTAAATACGTTCAAAAATATGCTCTGCCTCCGGCTTCGACCAATAATTTCCGTCAGTACCGTAAGCGGGACGATGCGGCTTTGCCGAAAGCGTAAGCGGAGCAGTATCTAAATATTTATAGCCGCCCTGACACTCTATAACTTGTTGCATCATATATGCGGTTGTTCCGCCCGGCATATCTTCGTCTAAAAACATTATGCGATTGGTTTTTTGCAAAGAGCTAACAATAACGCTGTTAATATCGAAAGGCAACAAAGTCTGAACGTCTACCACTTCTACCGAAATGCCTATTTTCTCCAACATATCGGCGGCATCAAGGGCGGGACGGCAACATGCCCCGTAAGTTACAATCGTAACATCACTTCCGCTTCGCAGAATTTCGGGTACGCCGAGAGGAACGGTAAATTCACCTATATTTTCGGGTAACTTCTCTTTCAAGCGATAGCCGTTCAGCACTTCCACAATCAGAGCAGGCTCGTCGGAGCGAAGCAGTAAATTATAGAATCCTGCTGCTTGAGTCATATTGCGCGGTACGCATACGTGAATGCCGCGCACAAGATTGATTATTCCGGCCATGGGCGAGCCGGCATGCCAAACCCCCTCCAATCTATGCCCGCGAGTGCGAATGATAACCGGTGCTTTTTGTCCGCCTTTTGTGCGCCATTGCACAGTGGCAAGGTCGTCGGACATTAATTGCAAAGAATAAAGCAAATAATCCAAGTATTGAATTTCTGCAATAGGCCGAAGTCCGCGCATGGCAAGCCCGATTGCCTGCCCTAAAATAGTTAATTCCCTTATGCCGGTATCGGTTACGCGGAGCTCGCCGTATTTTTTTTGCAATCCGATAAATCCTTGATTTACATCGCCAAGCTGCCCCACGTCTTCGCCGAATGCCACAATGCGGGCATCGCGGGCAAAAGCCGCATCAAAGCAAGCGTTCATAATTTCCGAACCGTTAATCATCTGTGCATTTTCTGCGTAAACAGGTGCGATTGCAGAAGTATTAAACGCAGATTCTGCGGTCGTGCTGTATAAATGACTTCCGTAATAATCTCCGCATCGGGAATTAATGTCGCTTTTCAACGCGATCAGCTCTTGTTTTTGAGGTAGATTTTCGGAGCGTATCGCCAATAGCACCTTGTGAATTGCAACCATTGCATCGCGGCGGAAAGGTTCTCGTATGCTTGTTAATTCATTGCGAGCAGCTTGTATTTCTATGGAATTAACACTTACGGCGGCGAGAGCGTCCATAATCTTGGCAACTTCTGCAATTTCACTGCGAATAGGAGAAATATATGCAGTCCAAGCCGAATCTTTCCATTCGCGCACCAATTCTGCATCTTCTCTTTCAAAGCCGTCAAGTTCATCGGCCGTAGCCAAGCCCTCGGCTATTATCCATTCGCGCATACGTTTCAGTCCGTCATATTCTATTTCCCAATCTAAACGTTCTTTGGATTTATATCGCTCGTGGCTGCCGGACGTAGAATGTCCTTGCGGTTGCGTAACCTCAATTACATGAATAATTTGCGGCACATGGTCGCGCCGTGCAACATCTGTGGCGCGGCGATACGTTTCCACAAGCGCCGGATAATCCCAGCCGCGGGCAACGTGAATGTCAAAGCCTGTTTTTGCTTCGGGCGTGCGCTGAAAACCCGAAAGAACTTCACTTAAACTTTCTTTTGCAATTTGATATTTATTAGGTACAGAAATTCCGTAGCCGTCGTCCCATATTGATATTACGACAGGTGCGCCGAGAACGCCGATTGCATTTACCGATTCCCAAAACATTCCTTCGGCACAGCTTGCATTGCCGATCGTGCCGAACGCCACTTCGTCCCCATTGCGGGACAATTGCGTAAACTGCCCCAATTCATCAACTCCGCGGTATAATTTCGAGGCATAACCAAGTCCTACAAGGCGCGGCATCTGCGAACCTGTAGGCGATACGTCGGCCGAAGAATTATATTGCTCGGTTAATATTTTCCAAGTACCGTCGGAATTTAGAAAACGTGTTGCAAAATGTCCGTTCATGGAACGGCCTGCACTCGAAGGCTCGGCTTCCACATCTGCATGTGCATAAAGTTGTGCGAAAAATTTCTTTACGTCCGACATTCCAAGCGCGAACATAAAGGTCTGGTCGCGATAATAACCCGAACGGAAATCTCCCTTGCGAAATGCGCGTGCCATAGCAAGTTGCGCCACTTCTTTACCGTCGCCGAATATGCCGAATTTAGCTTTTCCCGTAAGCACTTCGCGGCGACCAAGCAAACTGGCCTGACGGCTTTGGCTGCCGGTTCGATAGTCGCGCAATACTTCGTCGCGGTTCCATTCGGAATGTTTCTGTTTACGAGTCGAATCTTTCGGCATAGTCTTTTTTTCAGCCTGTTTGCGCAACGTTTTTCCATTATCGGATGCGACTTTTTTTATCGGCTTCTTTATATCGGCTTGCGTTAATTCGGACATATTCGTTCTCGTTTTTTGTAATGACAGAATTAGTGAAAAACTACGGCGGCGGCAAAACACGGCGAGCGTTTAATAAGCCGCACTTAAAATGAATAAAACTGCCTGCCGTATTCTCGAATATTAAACGGCAAATTTCAATTGACGTTTTGCAAACAGCCTGAAATACGTTCAGTCTAAGAAAAAAAAGCGTGTTTTGCGCAAATTCACTTAATACGTAAGCAAACGACGCAGAGCAACGGCTATTTTCTCGGCATTAGGCAACACCGCTTTCTCAAGCGTAGGTGCGAACGGCGTAGGCGAATCGTAGGCTGCTATGCGCATTATCGGGGCATCAAGAAAGTCGAAGGCTTTTTCGGCTATACGCGCCGCTATTTCACCGCCGAAACCGCCCGTAAGCGAGGCTTCATGGGCTATCAATACGCGATTTGTTTTACGCGCAGACGCAAGCGTTGTTTCCTCGTCGAAAGGAACAAGCGAACGAATATCAACAACTTCGACTTCAGCACCTTCTTTTTCCAATTCTCGTGCAGCATCAAGTGCGAAATGAACGGCACTTCCATAAGCAACAACGGTTGCATCGCGTCCTTCGCGCACCACTCGTGCCTTACCGAGCGGTACAACGTAATCACCTTCCGGCACATCTTCCTTGATTTTGCGATAAAGGCCTTTATGTTCGTAAAATACAACCGGATTATTATCGCGAATCGAAGCAAGCATCAATCCTTTTGCATCGGACGGGAATGCCGGGCAAACCACTTTCAAACCTGTAGCATGAACGAACCATGCCTCCGAATTGCGGGAATGGAACGGATTTGCCCCTACGCCGCCGCCCGACGGGCCGCGCACAACCATAGGCAATCCTATTCCCCAGCGATATGCCGTTGTTCCGGCAACTGTAACAAGCTGATTGAAGCCGCAAGTAACAAAATCCATAAACTGCATTTCTGCCACGGGGCGCATTCCATTGAGTGCTGCACCGATAGCAGCACCAACAATGGCGGCTTCGGAAATGGGAGCATCGAGTACGCGCTGCCGGCCGAACTCGTCGGCAAAGCCTTTGGTAAGTTTAAATGCGCCGCCGTAAGTCGCAATATCTTCGCCGAGCATAAACACGCGCTCATCGCGCCGCATTTCAAATCGCAGAGCGTCGGCAATTGCTTCCAGATAAGTCATTTGAGCCATAATCGCTTCTATTTTTGATGTAAAATTCGGGTTTTATACAAATACATTCTTAAAACCTTCTTCGGCCGGCGGAAAAGGCAGTTCTACGGCATAATCAATGGCGGCGCGTATTTCGGCTACAACGCTTTCCCGCATTTCGACTACTTCATCGGTTGTCATTATTTTTTTTGATATAAGTGCCTGCTCGTATCGCTCCACGGGGTCGCGCCGTTGCCAATATTCCAGCATTTCTTTCGGCACATAACTGAAATCATCGTGTTCGGCATGCCCACGCATTCGCATTGTGCGCGTTTCGATAATTGACGGACCTCCGCCGTTTCGCGCATGCTCTATCGCAACTGCGCAACGTTCATATACAAGTTCTATATCGGTGCCGTCTATCGTTTCACCGCGGCAACCGTAGCCCAAAGCACGGTCGGACAATTTTTCGCAGGCAAATTCCACAGAATTAGGCGATGAATATGCATATTGATTGTTTTCGATTATCAGCACAAGCGGTAATTTCTGAACTGCCGCAAAATTAATACCCTCGTGGAACTCGCCCGTTTGCGAACCGCCGTCGCCTATGTACGTCATCGCAACGATATTTTCGCCGCGCATTTTAGCCGCAAGTGCAAATCCGCCGGCCACGGGAATCATCGAACCTAAATGCGAAACATTGCCGTAAATGCGTTTTTCGGTATCGGCGTAATGCCCCGTGCCGTCCGTGCCGCGCATCATACTGCCGTCGCGTGCAAGCTGATTTATCATCAGCGTTTTCGCATCTTGACCAAATACGAAGTGCCCGCCTATATCGCGGTGCATGGGAAAAAGCACGTCGTTCGTTCCCATTGCCGCAGCCGAGCCTACCGCAGTCGCTTCATTGCCCATCTGCGAGTATACGCCGCCGAAAGCACGGCCTTGCCTATTCAGACGTTGCATTGCAAGGTCAAATTCACGGGCGCAAAACATATAGCGCAACAGATCTTTCCGCCGTGCGTTGCCGATAAGTTTGCTGAATGTCAATGCGGGGATTTTATCGCCTGTTGAAGTTTTTTTAGGAGGCATAACTTCCTGAAGAAAGAAATAGAGAAAAAATGTCGAAAATTATTCTTGTTTCCACGTCCATTGTTTTAATGACGCAAAAATATTTCCAAAAGAATTTTTAACGGTAAATTCTGCCGTAATATTCTGCTCAAACGATAAATCGGCCGGAAATTCAATAAAAGCGGCGGCTGTTGTAGAGCCGTCAGGCTTTTGAATCAGTCTTGCAGAACCACGCGGCAATGTTATGCCGCGCTTATTGCCCGATACCTCGCGAAACAGCACAGATACCTCGCATAATTCCGGCGGCAGATAATCTGTAAATTCTATCATCAGAACCGGCCGTCCCTTATATCCGGCGTAAAATTCCGCACCCTTGAACTCCGGTTTATCTTCCAATGTGATTCTCTGTATTTCATTGCTGTTGCGCAAATGCTCGGTATGGACGGATCCAAGAGTTACGGTGCGGCTTATTCTTTGGCGCGATGCGTTTTGCTTAAACCATGGAATTTCGTTTATGGTTTGGCTCGACGCGCTTACCACGCCGTCGCCGCCCTCAAACAATGCCTCCGGCCCCAAGCCTATAACCGACAGCAATCGCCGGAACAACTCTTGCGCCGCGGAGGAATTAAGCGATTTCACTTCGCGCAACATATCAACGGCGCCTACCACGCTTATATATTCCACGTCGAGAGGATGCTCGGCATAATTAAGCGCGGCTATAAATTTACCGCCGTCTTGCGGACGCATTAAATCGCGAACGGCCGGCGAATCGAAAGGCACGTCCTGCTCTGCGGCTTCGATTATCGAAAGCAAAGGCTGAACCGCTGTTTTCGTAATAATATTCGCATCGCCGTCAATCAATGATTTTACGCTTGTTTTCCATTTCCATACCTTGGCGAAAGACGAGCCTTGATGCGGCGAACCTATCGTGATAAGCCTCTGCGTTTTATGGTCTTGCAAATGGCGAGTTAAATATGTGCGAGCGGTCAGTCCGCCCATACTGTAACCGATAATTATAACTTTTTTGGCTTTTGTTTTTTCGAGAACAATCGGAATAAATCGCTCAAGCTGACTTACCCAGCCGTTTACGGAATCGGCGGGATTGCCGAAACTTACCGTAAAAAAATCGCCCATAACGTCGCCCGACGATTTAAGCGAACATTTCTCGTTCGGTGCTATCAACTGACCGCCGAAATGCAAGCCGAGTTCTTTCTTGTAATATCCCACCGCGCTTTCATTCCACACATCGGCCTTTTGTCCGAGCCCGTGCAATAAAATTATCGGATACGGAATTGACCGCGTTGTTACGGCAGGAAATTCCGGCAATGTCTGCAACCTTTCGCGCAATTTTGTGGCTGCGTCGGGAGCTGCGCAACCGCCTGCAAATATAAGCGCGAGGCAAATAACACCGATAAAACAACGGCGAATCGGGGTGCAGCCAGCATGAAAAAACTGAAAAAACATTAAAGATATCTCAAAAACGAAGACGAATCTTATGCAAAAATACAAAAGCCGCGCCAGACGAACGGCGCGGCTTGCAGTATAGTTTATGATAAGCAGGTTAGCGAGCCACTCCAAGAGCCTTGGTTATCTTTTCTGTACCGGCATTAACCGTGAAATAATACGCGCCGGAAACAAGGTTTTCAATGTTCAGAATCACAGTATTGTTACCGGCAGAAACAGCACGTGTTTCTTCAATTAATTTCATTCCGAGTGCATTATGCAACGTAAGTGTTACATTCATATTGCTTGCTGCCTGCACATAAGCCGCAGCATAACCTACGGCAGGATTAGGTTGAATTACGGCATCAAGCGTAGCTGTAGCGTTTTCACCGACTCCTACGGGAGTATTCAGATTTTTCACCGGAAACGGATAAAGATACACGTCGTTATTTTCGACCGGCAACGTATTATTTTGGTCGCTTATAGAAATGCCCGGCGTTTTATCCGCCTGATAAGCGATATACATTTGGTCGGCTACGTAATTGCATACGGACGGGAATAAGCAGTCAAAACCGTCGGGCGTGATATTTTTTCCTCTTGCCCAGCCATTCAATGTCGGGTCGTAATACGTCGCAAATATATGTCCGAAAAGACCTTCGCCCTGCATTCCCGATATCTGCATTTTATCGTTTGACCGAACCGAGTTATAGGCGCAATAGATACGGTCTTCATCGTCTATCCCGAGTTGCGGATAGCGCGACATTCCCTGACCGAATCTGCGTGTATAAACAGTGCCGTTTGCATCCCAACCTTCGTCGCCGCCAACCTCGCCCAGAATATTCAGTTTATTGTTTTCTTCGTCATAATGATACAGGCCATAAGGATAATAAACGGCAAGCGACATATAACTTGTATCATTGACGGGAACAATTGTATTTCCTTCTATGCGGGCTGTTCCCTGCAGAAAGAACGGGAAAACCGTACCTACTATATGTACATTTTCTTTGGAATCTATAATTAAATCAAACGATACGCCCGGCGCACGCCACATTGCAGTTTTATAGCGTACAATGCCGCCCGATAATTCCTCTACAACCGTATCCGCGTCCGTACCCTCAAGATTATGCTTGACATCGGGTCCGAAAATTACGCCTGCTTTCCAGGTTTCGCCGTTATCGGTTGATTTATACAGTACCAAGCGGTAAATAGAGTCGACGTAGGCAACTGCTACCGTATTATTTCGTGCAGCAATTGCATAAGCGTCGCCGCCGTTCCCGCGCGGGCTGTTTGCCAACACCGCATTAGAACCCGACAGCATAACGGGCGTTGCCCAAGTTTTACCTTGGTCGGTCGAGCGAATATAAGCGATATTATTGTCTTGATATTCTGCCGCCGTTGTGTCGAACGAATAAATTGCGTGAATATCGCCTTGCTCGTTCGCTGTAGTGTGCGCCCATAAACCGTCTATTGTTCCGGGTATCAAGTCGCTTGAGTATGTTTCGCTTCCGAAGTCCGAGTTTTTGGAAAATAATAATTGCGAGCGTGATGTCGAAGTTCCGATAATATGCGACACGCAACCTACGCTGCCGTCAGTAAATTGAAACAAAGACGGGAAACCGCCACGGCGATCTTTCCCTTCCATACGTTTCCAGCCGATTTGATTGTCGGTAGGCTCGGCAGGATTGCTTACACCGATAATTCCCAAATATGAACCGCGCGTCGGATGCACTTCCGAGCGGTTTTGGTCGGTTGCTGCAAGCCATAACACTTGCGTATATTTATCCGAACCATCGGTATAATATGCCACACGCTCTTGCACGCAACCGTTAGTCTGAAGGTCGTAATACGTATTCCCAACCTTTCCGCCCGAAGGAACATCGGCAACAACATGCGACGACTTCGCATAACCGCTTTGAATATATGGCGGTAAAACGAGTGGGTCGTTTATCTCGCTCTTACCGATGTATTGAGGAGTGCCGGCCGGTAGTTTTATAGGTAACGCCTTATTGGCCGATTTACCCTCCGACACAACGGCTTTTGGAATTGGATTAAATTCGGACTTTTGCTGTGCCGACAAAACGCCGCCGCCTATCAGCAGAGCGGCCAATGCCGAAAGAATAATTTGCTTACTATCGCTCATAGCAACACCTTATTGGAAATGAAAAACGGTACTTATTGACGATATTGAAATATTTGCCGGATTATTTTCTTGGCTTTGACTGTAAAAGCGCACTTATTTTTACGAAGATACGATTTTATCGGACTTTCTTGCAAAAATAAAAAAAAACCGCGTCGAACAACCGGCGCGGTTTATTATTCATGTTCAAAAGGCTGTTTATTTCACAACCGAAAGAGCTTTGGTTATTTTTGTCGTACCGGCTGAAAGAGTATAATAGTATGTACCCGAAACGAGATTTTCAGTATTCAAAACTACTGCGTGGAAGCCGGGAGATGTCAGTCCGTTCTGTAAAGTGGCTATTTTTTCACCGAACGAGTTGAAAAGGTCAATTCGCGTATCCATCGCCCTGCTTACGGAAAAAGGAAGTTCCGTAGAGTTTGAGGTCGGGTTGGGATATGCTTCGAGAAGCGAAATATTCGATTGTGCCGCATTTTGCTCTTCATTAACTCCTACCGTAGTAACCGAGAAATTAAACTGAACTATTTCCTGCGGAACATCTATACGGCGTTGTATTTGCATATATTCTGCCGTATTCTCGTCGAGCGACGTGATTGTACGAATTTCTATCATAGGGATTTCGTTCAAATCGGGGAGCGAAGACGGTATCCACGAGAGTTTATCGAAAAATGCGTCGTTAGTTACATTTAGCGGCGCACTCCAAGAGTTGCCGTCAACTTTCCGCGCTGCGACAAATATGTCGGAAATGGCAACGGAAGATGTCCCTGCAAAATCATGAGCGGCAAAATCCAAATACTTCACCAAGAGATTGCCGTCAGCCGTCCGAACATATTGTATTTCATTGTCTAATTGGCTGCCCGATGTTGTATCAACCCCCGGAACAGAGCTTTCGCTGATAAGCGACGGAACAAAGCCCGAATAATCCGCCACTTTGCGCATACCCCACGCCCCGTTGGCGTAATACGCCTCAACGATTTGATTCAGCGTATCCGGCGTAGCGGTAGTCATTGTAACTTTGAAAACATAACTGAAATTGTCTTTGCCAAGTACTTGAAATCCTTGTGTTCCGTATGCTGCTATACCTCCGGAAACAGCATTGTTGGAATTAAGATAATCAGAAAGAACTGTTGCCGGCATACGCATAAAGTCCTGCCATGTTTTGCCGCCGTCCATAGATTTGGAAACTGCCGGAACGCGGGTTTCTACATCATCGGCGAACATATTGCATATAAGAGTGTAAAGAGTTCCTTCCTCGTCTACTCCGATATTAGGACGGTCATTAAAAGACCTATTGGGCTCGGTTGATGGACGAAATACGTTAAGCCCCCAAGCCTTCGGAACGCGCGACTCCAATACATCAGGACTGACTGCAAGAAAGCCGTATTGACCGTACTGACCGTAGCTTACGCCGCCGGGGCCTTGGCTTAACAAGGTCTGTACCATATAAGAAATCGGCTTGGACTGGTCATCTATCCAACCGGTAGTTGTTCCCCATCTCTGTTTATCCGTATTATCTTCTTCCGGCTTATCAAAGAAAAACATATCGGCCTCTCCATTACCTTCTTTAAAGCCGAGCACGCAACCGTCGAACGAAACATCGCTTGAACCTTTCGGGCGCAGAACAGGTGCATAGAATACATACGTTAAGTTTGACAAATCACTTGACTTATCCTTATTCAGCACTCTGACCGAAGGATAGCGCGCCTGGCCTTCTTTCGAGGCATCGTAATATTTATTTGGTGCAGACCATGTTGCGCCTCTATCCGTTGAAGTTATTAAATAGAGATTGCCCAATGTTTCGGCATCGGGGCCGCGTTGCACGCGGAAATATGCATTTGTACCTTGGTCATATACATACGGCGAATTTTCGGCGTAATATGAATAGGCATTGCGCAAATTTTCCAGAGTTTTTCGAGTGCCGGCTTGCGCTTTTTCCGACTTTGAATTTTTCGACGGGATTTCTGCCCGGGCTTTCGTTTCGCGCTCGATTATTTTATTGGCAACAAGCGCGTTGCGGTCTGCTCTTACTCGCATTGCGCTCAGGTCGGCCTGCGCCTGCGTTGCAAGCGGTATTGACCCCATTGCCGCCAATGCAAGTGCGATTCGTAAAGTACGCTTCATAATGTATACCTTAGTATAAGGTGAAAGAAATAAGACATTTGCGTTTTCGCGCTTGTCCGGTAAAAATTATTTGTAAACGGCCGCGAGTTTCGGCCGATTGATTGATATTCGCCAAATAGACGCGTGTATTAAATGTTAATTTGCGGCAAAAATACACTTTGCCGATAATTTAGCCGTAAAACAATGGAAAAATGGCAGTAAAATCTGCTGACCATGAATTGCAACAGCAATAAATAAGGGTGAATTTATACAATTTTAACGCTCTTTGAAAACGATAATGCTTTCATACCATATCTTTGTATATGCTCCCGGACCGCAGACATTATCGGCAATATATCAAGAATTGTACATACATTTTCCGGATATCGTTTTCTCGGTCTGACAATACATAGGCAATAAACCGCGCACGAAGCGATATAGACAAGAAGTTGCGAACGACAGCGGGCATATCGCCCGATATGCCCGCTTCTATACAAGAGCGCAATATGCCGACAGATTAGAACTTCACTTCGCTTTGCAAGGTATTCTTACGGTAAAACTGCACATTTTTTACATCTTTCGGCAGAACGAGAAGTTGCGCCGACTGTGAATAATATCCCGAGCCGCAATAGAATTCCTGCCTGCGTTTTTGGCCGTTTTTCAGGGTAATAATCGCGTGGCTGTAGTTTTGCGCCATATCTACCGGAAGTACTTTTGAGTCGGATTGTTGATATGTCTTTTCGAATACTTGGGCTGCCGCTTTGTTGTTCGCTACTATCAGCACTAAGGCATTAGTATTTTTTATTGGTATTTCGGCAATGCCGCGCGCTTCTTTAGGCGTAAAAAATCCGCTTTCTCTTATTGTGAGCGGATTAAAATCGCCATTACCGTCGCCAAGCATTATTAATCCGGCGCCGGCATCATATCGCCATTGCTCTCTGTCGGGTCCGTAGAAATTACCGCATACGGCCACGTCTATATTGCCGTCGGCATTAAAATCCTGCGCAATTACTCCGTAGATAGGAGCAATTTGAGCTATAACAGGCAACGATTTAACAGAGAACGTACCATTTCCGTTGTTCTGTAAGTACGCGCTGTTACAAGTTTTTACTTGCAAGTGAACAGCCTTGTCGAGATTTCCGATACCAACGATGCGGCTCAACGGTGCATTTGAAATATTGGTATTATCGGGGAATTTTCCTTTAAGCGTAGGCATATGCGCATACAGCTGCGAGGCGAGCCGTGCCGGATAGACTGAATCCCCGCGATGATAGCCCATAAGATAGTCCATGCTGCCGTTGTCGTCAAAATCGGCGGCATAAAATTCGAGCGGCGATTCCGGCGATGCTTTATAGATGGAATTTGTTCCCAAATTGCCTGCAACGTAATCAATATCACCGTCATTATCGAAATCTGCACCCGCCACACCGTTCCAAAATCCGGAATAATTCGTAAGTCCGGCATTATCGGTTGCTTCTTGGAATGCTCCCTGATTATTTCGGAAAATTTTAACAGGCATCCATTCACCGGCTACTATCAAATCGGGATCGCCGTCATTGTCGTAATCGGACCATAAAGCCGAAGTTACTTTTCCGCAGGAAGTCAACGGCTGTGCAAGCAGGTCGGTAACATCGGAAAAACGCCCGCCTCCGTCATTATGCAACAGATAACTTTTCGGCGTTAAATCGAATTTTCCCGGAACATTTCGCCCGCCTATAAATATATCTTGCTTGCCGTCAAGGTCAAAATCGGCGGCAATAACGCATGAAGCGGACGACAAAGATTGCGGCGGGTCTATGCCTCTTTTGAAATTTCCTTTGCCGTCGTTCAGATATATCCTGTTCTGCAAAAGCGGCAAACTGTCCGATGCGGTTTCATTGCCCCCGCTTGCTGCAAACATATCAATATCGCCGTCGCCGTCAAGGTCAATCAGTAATATACCCTGATCTTCAAAGATTGAATCTGTTCTAAAGGCAGGCTGTACGGTTTCGGTAAAAATCCCGTCTTGCTTTTGCAAGAACACAACGGCAGGATAGCCCTCCGCGCCGCCGAACGCTATATCGTAGCGGCCGTCGCCGTCAAGGTCGGCCGTTGCAACCGCCGGGCCGTTGGTAGAAAGTTTATGCGGCAATAAACGCTCGCTGTAAAAATCGTCGTAATCGTTCTCGCGTTGGTTAAAATTCAACGAAATATCGGCTGGTTGCGCCGTAAGCAACGTCTTGTTTTCCACGCTTTTTTGCTTGCCGGCCGGTGTTGCGGCGCGTTCATTTAGCGTAATGCGTTGATTAGGCTTTACATTGGTCAGTATCTGTTCCGAGCCGCCCGGCCACAGAATCCGAAGTCTGTCTATTTTTGTCGTTTTTCCAAGACCGAAATGAAGAACAGGCTCCACCGACGAAGCGAACCCGCGCGTTCCGGCCATTTCCTGTATTTGTGTAATTCCGCCCGCCTGAATCTCAACACGCGCTCCTATTCCCTGCGTATTCTTGCGTCCGCCCGCGCATCGCACCTGCAAATAATTGGTTTTGAAATTCTCGCGCGACATGTTCCGATACATAAACGTAACCGAATCAATACTTCCCACAACTAAATCCAGGTCGCCGTCGAGGTCGAAATCCGCATAAGCCGCGGAGCAAGAATTGAACGGCTCTTCCATTCCCCATTCATCGCTGGCTTTGCTGAATGTCAAGTCGCCGTTATTACGAAAAAGGTAATTCTGAACACGAGTTCGCTTGATATTGCGCACTATCGGCGTAACGTCCATACTTCCGCGTTCGTGCCACATATCGGCAAGCATTTGATTTGTAATGCCGAACTTGTTAAAGTCCTTGTCCATAATATCCCACATCAGCCCGTTGGTTACGAAAGCGTCTTTCCAGCCGTCATTATCAAAATCGGCGAATAATGGAGCCCAACTCCATTCCGTAGCATGAAGTTTCGACATTGGCGCAATATCGCTGAAAAATCCGTTGCCGCGATTAAACAGCATCGTATTCTGAATAATTTGAGTAGAGTCGAAAACGGAATTAAACGTGGAAATTGTTTCAAAGTGCATATTACGCCGCTCATGGCGTTCGGGCATCATATCAACGGTGTAAATATCCATATATCCGTCATTGTTAAAATCTGCTACGTCGTTGCCCATGCCGAACATAACGGTATGAGGTATGCTGTCATGCGGCAACGGCACAAATGTTCCGTTATGGCGATTGATATAGAGATAGTCCTTTTCTTCAAAGTCGTTGGCTATATACACATCAGGCCAGCCGTCATTATTTATATCGGCGGCGGTGGCACTTAATCCGTAGCCTTTATGGGTAATCCCGCATACGTCGCTTACGTCGCTGAACGTTCCGTCACCGTTATTGCGCATCATACGCGGCTGCGCACCGGAATGATGCTCATGCCCCGGCTTCTGTATCCCATTGTCTATAATCAATGCGTCGAGGTCGCCGTCGAGGTCATAATCGAAGAACGTGGTTTGTATGCCGTTGGCGATATGGTCGAGACCGAACTCTTTGGCACGTTCAACAAAATGTCCCTTCCCGTCGTTAATAAACAATCTGTTTGCCTCGAAATTATACTTGGTAACGTATATGTCGAGGTCGCCGTCGCCGTCAATATCAACCATTGCAGCCCCGAAACCGAAGCCGGAAGTATCAGCCACTCCCGCACCGGCCGCTTCTTCAAATTTCCAATTGCCTTTGTTTATATATAGCTTATTGCCGCGCAGGAAATTCGTCTGAAAAATATCGGGTAATCCGTCGCCGTTCACATCGCCAACCGCAGTACCGCCGCCGGCAATTGTGAATAGTCTGCTTGTAGGTTTAAATTCTTTTGGCGTGGGCATCAAATTATTGAAGTTTACACCCGTTTGTTCGGGTGTCATCAGTTTGAACAATTTAGCCGAAGCAACGGGCGATTGCTTTGCTTTTCCGCTTTTTTTTTGTGCGGTCAGAACCGACGGCAACGCACCGGATATCAACAGTGCTAAACAGCATAAAACGGTTGCAAATTTCATAGTGTTGTTGTTTTTGTGATTATACGACATTGAAGCACGAATATAATTAAAAAAGCGGCAATACGCTTATATTACGTTAATTAGGGTTGTATTGCTTTCGGTAAGGCGGCCAATAGGCTTGCAGAATTTTTCTAATCCGAATTGTTCAAAAGCTTGAATTACTTCATCGGCGGCATCGGGACGAACAGCCGCAAGCAAACCGCCGCTTGTCTGCGGGTCGGCAAGAATAGTGCGGGTTCTTTCGTCAATTTCGCTTACACTTGTACCGTAACTTGCCCAATTTCGCTCGGTTCCGCCGGGAATAGCCTTGTTTTCTATGTAAAAATCCAGATTTTCAAATATAGGAACATCGCGCATAGTAATTTCCGCACTTACGCCGCTTCCCTCGCACATTTCCTTTAAATGCCCCAATAATCCGAAACCCGTTATATCGGTCATAGCCGTAACGCCGCGTAAATTACCGAGCCTTTCGCCAATATGATTAAGTTTCATCATGCTTGCTGCGGCAATACCTGTATCACCATCGCCGAGTATTCCTTTTTTTTCGGCAGTTGTAAGTATTCCTACGCCTAACGGCTTGGTAATAAACAGATAATCACCCGATTGTGCTGTATCGTTGCGTTTTATATTTACGATAGGCGCAAGACCGTTCACGGCTAATCCGAAAATCGGTTCGGGGCAATCAATGCTATGTCCGCCCGCAAGCGGAATACCCGCTTCGGCACATACGTAACGTCCGCCGGCTATAACTTGCCCTGCCGTTTCAGGCGATAATTTATTCAATGGCCAGCCAAGTATGGCTATTGCCATTAAAGGCCGTCCGCCCATTGCATAAACGTCGCTGATAGCATTAGCCGCGGCTATTCGCCCGAAATCGAACGGGTTATCAACAATAGGCATAAAAAAATCGGTTGTGGCTATCAATGCAGTTTCATTGCCGATATTGAAAACCGCAGCATCGTCGCGGGAATTGTTTCCCACGAGCAAACCGTCAGCGGCGGGGAATTGTTCTAAATTATGCAGGATTTTATCGAGAGTTTCCGGAGCAATCTTGCAGCCGCAACCTGCTCCATGGCTGAATTGAGTAAGGCGTATGGATTCGGCGGACATATTGTGCAAAAGTTAAATTTACTCGTAGTGTTTTTGTTGTTATACGCAAAAATACAAGGCTTGCACAAAGCATTTGCAGAAAAACGGTTGCAATTATATAAAGCGCAAGCCCTTATCCGGTTCGGGGAATAAGGGCTTGCGTTGCAAATTACTTTATACTGCTTATTTCACACGGTTTAAGCCGCAGTTCCTTCCTCAAGCGGCGTTGCTTCTTCGGGGGCGGCGGCCGTAGTAAAAGTAAAGGCCAACTGCTTTGATTCTTCGTTGTAAGTAGCGGTAATTTTTGTATTGTCTTTGATGCCGTTGCGCAATAATTCTTCGGCCAAAGGATCCTCAAGATAGCGCTGCACGGCGCGTTTCAGCGGACGCGCACCGTATTTCTCGTCGAATCCTTTGTCGGCCAGGAAATCTTTGGCCAAGGCATCAAGTTCCACCGTAATATTGTTTGATTGCATACGCTTTAACAAGCGTCCGAGTTGTATATCTATAATACGGTAAATATGTTCCTTCTTTAATTGGCGGAACACAATGTAATCATCAATTCGGTTAATAAATTCGGGATTGAATACGCGCCGCATAGCCTCCTCAATAGTAGTGCGCATCTGCTCGTATTCGCTGTCGGGCGACTTATCGGAAAATCCGATGCGACCGCCCGGCTTTACGTCGCGCACTCCTATATTCGACGTCATAATGATAATCGTATTCTTGAAGTCCACGCGCCGGCCGAGTCCGTCGGTCAGAACGCCGTCGTCGAATACTTGCAACAATATGTTAAACATATCGGGATGCGCTTTTTCAATTTCGTCCAGCAGAATTATACTGTACGGCTTGCGGCGTACTTTCTCGGTAAGTTGTCCGCCTTCGTCATATCCCACATAGCCCGGAGGCGCGCCTACGAGCCGCGATACGGAAAATTTTTCCATATATTCGCTCATATCCACGCGAATAAGAGCGTCTTCCGAGTCGAACATATATTTAGCCAGCACCTTTGCCAGTTCTGTTTTTCCCACGCCGGTAGGGCCAAGGAACATAAACGAACCTATCGGGCGGGCGGGGTCTTTCAGCCCGGCGCGGGCGCGACGAATTGCTTTTGCCAGATGCTCTATTGCTTCGTCTTGCCCGACTATCATTTTCTTGAGCTCTTCGGACATTTTAAGCAGTTTCGACGATTCGCCCTCGGCTATTTTATTGACGGGTATGCCGGTGATCATAGCCACTACATCGGCTATATCGTTTTCCGAAACTGTGTGTATGGTAGAGCTTGCCTTTCTATCCCATTCTTCCTTTGCCGATTCGAGGTCTTGTTGCAATCGCTTCTCAATATCGCGTAATTTTGCCGCTTCTTCGAAGTTCTGCGATTTTACCACGGAATTTTTTCTCAAACGTGTTTCTTCGATTTTCTCTTCGATTTCCGTAATTTCTTTCGGTACGTGTATATTAGCCAGATGAACACGTGCGCCGGCTTCGTCCAACACGTCGAGTGCTTTATCGGGCAGGAAACGGTCGGTTATGTAGCGGTCGGCCAGAACCACGCATTGCGTTACTGCTTCTGCTGTGTATTCAACGCCGTGGTGCGCCTCGTAGCGGTCTTTTACATTGCGAAGTATTTGCATTGCTTCGGCCGGCGAGGGCGGCTCTACCATGATTTTTTGGAATCTGCGGTCTAATGCACCGTCTTTCTCGATAAACTGACGATATTCGTCAAGCGTAGTTGCACCGATGCATTGAATATCGCCGCGAGCCAATGCCGGCTTGAACATATTAGATGCGTCAAGCGAACCCGACGCGCCGCCCGCGCCGACTATGGTATGAAGTTCGTCAATAAACAAAATAACGTCTTTGGCTTTTTCGAGCTCGTTCATTACGGCTTTCATTCGCTCCTCGAATTGCCCGCGATATTTCGTACCGGCCACCAGCGATGCCAAATCAAGCGTTACTATGCGTTTATCGAATAATACCCGAGATACTTTCTTTTCTATTATACGCAGAGCAAGCCCCTCGACAATAGCGGTCTTCCCCACGCCGGGCTCGCCGATAAGAGCAGGATTATTCTTCTTGCGGCGCGACAGCACTTGCGCCACACGCTCGATTTCTTTCTCGCGACCGATAACAGGGTCCAATTTACCTTCTAATGCAAGTTTGGTCAAATCGCGTCCGAAATTATCGAGAACAGGTGTTTTTTGTCGTTCGGGTACGGCTTTCCCTTTACTGCCCGATGATACAATTCGCTCGGGCTTTACGGCTGCACTCGGGCGGCCGCTTATTATGTTGTCCAATTCTTTCCGAACATTATCGTAATTGAGCATAAAAGTCGAGAGAATTTGAGCCGCTATATTATCTTCGTCGCGCAACAACGAAAGCAACAGATGCTCCGTACCTATAACTTCCGACTTATAGAGTTTCGCTTCCAAGTACGTAATTTTCAATACTTTCTCGGCTTGTTTTGTCAGCGGTATATTGCCGATGGTCAGGGCGCCGCTGGATGAACGCACCGTATCTTCTATCATTTTTTTGAGCTTGAATAAATCAACGCCCATATTGCGCAGAATTTTAACGGCAATGCCCTCGCCTTCGCGGATAATCCCCAGAAGCAAATGCTCGGTACCGATATAATCGTGGCCTAATCGCAATGCTTCTTCGCGGCTCAGGCGGATTACGTCTTGAACTCGATTAGAGAAGTTCCCATCCATAATGTTTTTCTGCGGAAACGGTTTGGTTAATTGGTAATTTATACGCCAAAAATGTGCGGGCGGGCGGCGTGTTTGTTGCAGTGATGTGCCCAAAAAAGAGTGCTGAAGGCTGCCTGCCGACCGTCTTTCACTCCCACATATCCGCCCCGCGCACTACACAGACAACGCATCATCTATGACGAGTAGCGTATAAACTCTATTGTATTTGCGCAGTTATGCCATTGCCCGTGTGATTTCTATGCAAAATACGGGCCTTTCTATCGATACAATTAAAATAGATTGGTTTTAAGCGCGGAAATGCGCGGTTTCGGGAAGTCCTTATTTTAATTTTACGGCTAATAATTTATGCCTGACATTGAAAACCAATATCGGTACGAATACAACGAAATATCCGCCTGTTATCGCCGGTATTTCTCTGCCGGCAATATAGTTACACCATATTTAAGAGTGAAAAACGTATTGGCTCTTTTTATCAATTCGTTTTGCTTACGCAGCAGGGCGGTGCAAGTATTTTGCCGTTTTGCCATTGTATACGATTGACCTGCACATCAATACGGCGCACATCGTCAAGAGAATAGTAGTCATTGTCTTCACCTGCATAGCCCTGCACTTTGGCTTTGCGCTCCTCGTCGACCTGCCGTCCTTCGATAACGATTATCACCTTTGCGTTCTCGCATTTTCGGCGAAAATCCGACGCTGTTATATCTTGCGGCAATACAATTTCACCTTTGTTCAGCATTTCTTCGAAAAGAGTGTTTTGGCGTAATAATGCCAATAATTCTCTGTAGCCGAACCATGCGCGAAGTTTCGAGAGAACGTCGTTATTCGCTCCTATCATTGATTCGCCGGGTGTAATGGAAACATCTTTTGCCGTAATTTCCTTTCGTTCTTCGTCGTAATGTCCCGATACATATTCAATTTTTTCACTGCCGCGATAGTCGCCGCGTTTAATTACACGAGCGTCCGAATATGCCGCTATTTGGACTATTAGTTTGCTTTGTTGCTCCGGCGATTTGGCATTCAGTTCAATCAATGAAGGCAGTATATCGTCGGCAATGGATTCGGCCATTTTACGAAGATTGCGGTCTACGGTGTCGGCAAAGTGCCGGTATTCTACTTTACGCCGCTCGCGGCGCAATTTCCGCCCTTCGCGTTGATTGTTCGTCATTCCGAGACGCGAACCGAAGTATTGATTGGACGGGTGTAATTCAATAAACGAAGCGCCTTTATATGCATCATTATCGGAAAACATCTCTATATGCCGCCCGAAGTTTTTGGAGGTATTAACTTCCCAAAATCCGGTCTGAAAATACGGAACATTTTTGCGATAGTCCTTGAAAGCCCGCGTAAATACCCATTCGCAAAGCGGATATTCGTAGTATTTGGGATAAATTATCACGGTATCGGTTATTACCGTATCGTTTGCGGAAAGAGAAGCCGGAAATATCCCGGCCTTTGACAGATTCGACGGCGTAAGCCGTTCTGTAGTTTTAATGTAACTTGTGTCAAAACGCGGTATTGTGTCGTATCGGGTTTCGCGAACAGTTTCCGTAATGCGGCGGCCGCCGGTAATTTCCTCGCGGCGATTAACCAAAGCCCGTGTTACGAGTATATTTCCGCCCGATATGGCGACCGACTTGATGGATTGCTCCTGTTTTGCAGATATTTCGCCCAATGTTTCGCAATTCAGCGTATCGGTTTTGAGCGTTGTGTCGCTGATTACGATTTTTGAGCCGCCCGTGATTTTCTCTATTTCAATCCCAACATTACGCGACTCTATGCGCGGCGCGGCGGCTGAAAAATTCATTGAAACATAGCTGCCGATAGTGCGCCCTATTGCCAATTGAGCCGGGTCACATTCGATTTTATCCCAAAGCGAACCGCCGAAAGTCATGTATTTTTTGCCCCATTCAAGCGTAAATAAAGCCGGATTTTCCGTAGAGCGAATAATAGTGCCGCCGCCTTGCGTTTGCGTGTGCTGCGCATTAACCGAAGTATCGCCGCCATTCTGCGATTGTACGGCCGGGGTATTGGCAAGTAAAGCTCTGCCCTGAAGCGACGCGCTGTTTTTTGCATCAAACGACGAAGATTTGCCGTCGAGTTTTACAAGCTCAATCACGGGATTTTTCACGGGGCGCATATTATTTTCACCGTCAAGCACCACAACGCGATACTGCACTATCGGAGCGCGGCACTGCGTAGGCAGCGAGAAGCGATACAAATCATATCCGCCAAAGCTTTTCATCATCTGTCCGTCGCTTGTCGGCGCGGGGGCGGCATAGCGGTCGCTGGCGATATACAGAGCTTGCGAGCCGTCGCCGCCATGCGGATAAGGCACAAACGGGAATCGCTCGTTGCTGGCCGACATATTTATGCTGTCGCGCCCAAGCGCAAGCGGAACGCAGTTTTTTACGGCGATAAATTGCTTGCCGAAATTCAGGTCAAGGTCGGCTTGGTAAATATCCATATCGCCCGAACGGTCGCCGGCGAACAATAGCGTAGGCCGCTGGTCAATGCAGTAAAGAAACGGAGAGTATTCAAATTTCGAAGAATTAACCGCAACACCTCCCGGCGCGGTCATCATATTGCGGGGCGCACTCCACTTGCCGTTTATACGGAAAGCATAGAACAAATCGGTATTGCCCTCTACCGTATCTCCTTTGGCAGTAATTGCTTTTTGTCCTTTGAAGGGCGAGCTTGCACCCGACGGGTCGGGGCGGTCGCTGGCAAAAATCAACAGAACGGTATCTTCGCGTTGTGCAGCCGCGGGATGAGCATCCCAAAATTGCGAATTGAGCGGGCGTAAGTTTTCAACGGTAATTTTTCCGTCTTTTCTTGTGAAACCGAACAAATCCGTACCGCCCAGAATTCCGCCGGCCGTCGTTTGAAAGCGTGCGGCAAATACGGAATCAAAAGCGTGTCCCGAAGCAAAAAACCCGGAATTAGGCGTAAGGAATGCTATTGTACCGTCGTTTGTCGCCCCTTGCGAAAGCAATGCGCTGAAGTCGCCGCTGTCTTTGGCAGCCTTACCAAATTTGGCTGTCAATCCGTCGCCACGCTCCGGAGTGCGCCAGATATCCTCGCTCTCTTCTCTGTTCGATGTGAAATATAATTCGCCGTTGTCAATAAACGGCGCTATTTCGTCGGCTTCGGTATTTACCGAATCCAGCAAATTATATTTGGGACGGGCATATTTCGCTGTGTCCGACGACGAACAACCCGCCAGCACAACGGCAACGAACAAAATTACCGCGCTTACGCTGCGGAACGACAGTAAAAATTTCATATAAAAACATTAAAAAAATGACGCTGACACGAAAAGAAAAAGTAGAATTTCAAGCAATTATTGCAATGCTCATACGCAACGACAAACAACAATTCGCTGTTTTTTGGCCGTAAAAAAGTACCGAAAGGACTTTGAACGCGCACTATTTATCGCAAGACGGCCCTTTTATTTCCGTGAATTTAATCGTCATACGTTGCAAATTAGGCAAAAGCGAACCCTCGAAAATATCCTCTATCAATACTGCGAACTCTATGCCGTTACGCGCTTTATAGTAATAAATATCGCCAACCGCAACTTCCACCTCGACTGCTTGCACATTTTCTACCTTGTAAAGACTGTCCGTAACCGACGATGGTATCGTGGGCAACGGCACTACGCTGTTTCCGCGCCCGTCGAATACTTTCAGCGTTTGCTGATTGCTTATGTTGCAAAGATTAGTGCCGGGCGAGCCTTTGCCGTATTGCGAAGCGGCTTTTTGCCAAGCAGGGACTTGCCCGGGCGGAGGATTCAGCAAAGTTTTCAAGTGATTTGCATAATCGGCCGCACTGCCGGAATTGAATCCCTTGCCGATGGAAGACAAATCGCCCGCAAAACGAACACAGGCGCGACGATTTATTCGGTCTACGCTCACAATCATAATATCGCCCGTCAAGGTTCCGTTAGTAGGCACTTGCGTAGTAAGCGCGGCTGTGTAGTCATTGCCGCCCGAGCTGAATTGCAATGAGGCAAGTACGATTTCTTTGCCGTCCGAAACCCGAAAGTCGTTGGGCAGACTGCCCGAACTGTTGATATTTGCCGGAAATGCAAAGGTGTGAATTGAATACTGCGGCGACGGCAAATTCTGCGCTTGATCGAACGAAGGCTCGAACCGCGTTATAGTAGCCTCGCGCACACGCGGCTCGACCGTTGATTCGGACACTAAATCGGGGCAACCGCAACCCGTTGCAAATAATGCAACTCCCGAAGAAATTATCCCCAAAACAAAGCGTAAAACCGATATTTTCATTTTTATTTCCTTCATTGGTTCAAAACGTAAGTCCGAAGCGCAGGCGCAACATATTAACTCGACGATTAGACGGTACATTGGTAAATCCGGCAAGCGGAATTTCGTCGGCTATGGCCAATGAACGCCAGCCTATATCGGCCGAGGCATCGAGCCACGAGAATATCGGTATATCCAGCCCCGCGCCGAAGCCGAAAGAAACCGGCATAGAAAAATCTGCTTCCGGTAATTGGCCGCTCGCACTCAGATTTTTCAGCAAAGCATTGCAACTGCTGCAACTGTCGGGGCTTAAATTCATCTTAACCAAATTCATCGTGGCTTTGTCGAGTGCGATGCCGCCATTGGCATAGAAAAACGGGCGTGCGCAGAAACCGAGCAACTCAAAAGGCCGTCTGCCTAAACTATATCGCAAATGCAACAAAGCGGACGGACGCGCGGCCTCTGTAGCATTGGTACTGTTGAACACCGCCGTCCCTGTGGAATACGAAACTCCCGCACCCCATTCACGGTTCGCGCCGAATCTGAATCCCGTTGCTATTTCGCCTTCCCAACCGGTTCTTCCCGATTCGATAAAGGGCGCGGGTTTATCGCTGAACATTGTATAAACGGCACGCATTTCTACAAATACTAACGAATAATCCCGTTCGGGGCATTTAAGCGATACATTCGGCATTTCAAGTCCGAAAGGCTCGCAACCGCAGTCCTGCTCGGGGTTATAGCCCGCGCCGCCGCCCGCGCCGCCAAGCAAACCGGATATTCGAACGGGAACTTCGCGCAGGCCGCGAACTTCGCCGGTTATATTATATCCCTCGAAATAGTTGATATTACCGTATTTGTTCAGCGGCATATTGAACATTCGCCCCACAGGCTCAATATCGGAATAAGGTATTTCCTCGTAATACTCCGGTTCATTCTTTGAACCGGCTGCAAGAAAAATAATGACGGTATCTGTTTTATTGGAATTTACCGTATTCGGTTCTATTCTCATTTCTATTACTTTGCCGCGCAATGTTCGCCCGCTGCGCACCGCCCCCGTTACGGGTGCTTTTTCATAGCTGCGCTGCGCGTCGGGCTTTATGCGGACAGCATCGTCAGATTCGCCGGATAATGAATCCGCCGTTTTGCAACCGACGGCCGCCACGGCAAAAATCGCCGCAATCCATAATGCTATGCTCCTGATATACGCTTCTCTTGGTTTCATGGCGATTTTTTTCCTACAATTTGAAATAGATTGACGCGGCAAAATGAAAATAAGGCAATACAGGCCGAATATCGCTGCGCAAAAATATATTCGGCGCATTATAGCGGGCATTCAGGTCTATGAACCAGTCGCAACAGTGCTTGTCGTAGAATAGTAATGCACCCGCACCTATCGCGCCGCCGAAACCGGAAGTATTCGCACTGTCTTTGCCGTCTATGCCGCTAACGGTAATATCGGCTTGCAAATACAAGGGCAATTCCGTAGGAGGACTGAAAAAATACCGAGCCTCGCCCGAAAATGCGAAAGCATCGGAATATGACTTCACTATGCTGTCTTTTTCTTGGAATGACGTGTAATCAAGCCGTAGACCAAACCATAAATTGCAATAACGACGCGAAAAAAGTGCCGCCGTGCCGCCTAATGACCCCTTGTTAACATCGGCAAATTTATTTTGCGGCAATGCGTAGGTTACACCCGCTCCGGCCACAATCTGCCCACGCGCCGGAAGCTGCAACGCCAATAATATAGCCGCAACAATGACAATCGAAACAATAAGTCGCATAATTTTTCTCTCTCTCGTCGTTATTCTACGGAATAATCGGTTTTTATGCCGAAAAATAGCGATTTTGAACGATTTATTTTATGACAACAAAAATATTGCGTGCCTAACGATATTGCGTGCCTAACGGCATATTTCTTTTCTTGCGATTGTTTTTTTTCTACCGATAGATTATGCCTAACGGCATAATTCATTTCCCAAAAAATCCCGAATGGATTGAATACATTTTATATCAATACATTACACCTACAAACAAAAAAATTACCCCGCCGAACTTGCTGCTCGACGGGGTAATCTATTTATGAATGACATTAAAATGTCTACGCGCTTCTATCGAATGATTTGCAATGGAACCGTGATGGTCATAGGTGTGCTGTAACCCGGTACGCCGTTAGTTACACGCACCGTGTAACTGCCAATAGGCAACTCACTCGCGGATATATCAAGAGTATATACTCCGGCAGATTTTGCACCTTGTACATATTCCGATACTTTTACGCCAAGTGCATTGAATACACCTACAGTTACATCGCCCGAAGCCGGTACCGAATAACGCAACGTAGCATCACCGGAAGCAGGATTCGGATATACACCGGTTATTTCACCCGTTATCGGACCTTCAACAGGTTTGGTGAATTGCGTGCCGTTACCGCGGGTAAATACGCCCGTGCGACGATGCTGATTACCAGTAATTGCATAAGCATCATCATTGGCATCTTCCAAACCGGCTTTGATTATACTAGTGCGGCGGTCGCCAATGTCATTGCCGCCTGTTGTTTCGACATCGGTGTCTGTCATTTCTGTTTGAGAACCTAATGTGAAAAAGTCATATGCAAAGCGAACATAACCGTTATCCGCGCCTACGGCTGCACCTTGCATATATACATCGCCTTTATTGTTACCGCCCTGTGGTATGCGTCCGTATATACCGGTTGCATTTACCGAACCAGCGGCACCGCCCGTAGCATGAAGCGTTATGCCGCCACGCACGTCTTTGTTCTCGCGACCTGTGGATATTAGATCAACGCCGGCATCACCTGCATAGATATTTGCATGTTGGTTAGCATTAGTCATTACATTAGCTCCGGTAGTTGTAGGACCAAGCAACATACAACGGAAGTCGGGGAATGTAAGCGTTTCATTATAGTACGATGTGGCATCAGCCGTGATAATTGTTGCATTTTCACGCAACTCCACAGTATTATTAGTATTTGTAGCAGACGAAAGCGGTGTTTGTGCCGTGCGATATATTGCTGTATAGCCGGCAATCAAACTTACCGCATCGGCGGTGCGTACTGTTGCAGCCGCGTAATCCTGCAAGTTTGTGGAACTTGTAAGTATTGCAGCATAAGAGAACGTATTATTACCGCTTGTTCCATTGCCGGCAGTTCCTGCGCCGGTTATAGTCGAGCCGTTCGTATTACCGAATATATTGCGGATATTCGCGCCCGCATTTGTACGGAAGTCTTGCACAATGGCGGAATTGCCTTCGATAGTTTGTGTATTGCTACGGAAATTGTTGTTCTGAACATCAACCCGAAGATTATTGGCACTACTTCCCGAACCTATTATAAGGTCGGTCTTATTGCCTTCGCCCGCAGATGTTCCACCTATAGTATTGCTGCCGATGGATATATTTCCTGCCGTCGGCGTTCCGCCGAAAGTTGCTATTGCAATTGCCGCATTAGAACCAGCCGCAGTTCCTACCGCATCACGCACTCCGCGTATAGTATTGCCGTTGCCGGCAGAGCCTATTGTTACGGTACCGATACTGCCGGTTGTACCGCCTACAAATATACCCGCTTGGTCAACACTGCCTGCGCCACCGGCACCACCGATGGTATTGTTGGTTATGGTAAGATTACCAATATTTGCAGTTCCGCTACTCGAATTTACAAGTATACCGAAACCGCCTTGGTCAATACCTGTGACACCTGTACTGCGTAATGAAGTTGTTGTGCCAATTGTATTATTATCTATTGTTATTGTACTTGCAGCAGCATCGAGAACTATACCGTTAGAACCATTGCCTGTTGCATTGCCCTGTATGGTATTACCGTAACCGCTTCCGCCTACGGCAATAATGCCGCTGTTGCCGGGGCCAATATATATGCTTGCGCCGGAGGCTGCACTCGGAGAACCGGAGAAAATACCCGATACAGTATTTCTATGAACAGTTCCGCTTGTGAAACCGCCGGATACGTAAATTCCGGTAGAAGGATTTGTACCGGTATAAGTTATGGTATTTCCCGTACCTGCTACACTTGAGCCTATTTGAACCATATTCGTGCCGCCGCCGTCTGCACGGACAGCAACATAATTGCCTGTGGTTGATGCACTGTTGAATGTATTGCCAAGTACTGTGGCATCACCGCTACCAAGCCATACGGCTACGTGGTCCATAGCACCGATACTTGCATCGTTAAATGTCAGATCTTTCACGGTAAAGCCGTTTGTGCGTGTTGTGGATTTAATTGCACCGCCGTCGGTATGACGTATAACCGCACCGTTAATGCCAAGCACCGTAGAGGGCTGCGGATCTGCATCAAATAAAACCGGATAAGCAGCTTCAGGTGATGTGGCTGACGGATATGCACCCGAGCCGCTACCGCCTATTACCCATATTTCATCGGTATTTGTGCGGGTAGGATTGCAAGTGAAACCAAGTGCGCAATTTGTATTATCGCGGGCATCGGTTATGGTCGGGTATACACCGAGCAATGGTGCACCGCCTGTAGCCATACGAAGCACGGGGCCAATTATCGGACCGCCGTTCCAACCGCAATCATTGGTAATTTGGTCTGTGCCGGACACATAGAAAGGCAGTACTGTTGTGAATACATCGCCTGCACCCGCAGCATCCTGCACAATAGGATCACCATTTGCAGCGGCGAAAGGTTGTACTGCGGCAGAAACGTTTGCGCCACGTGTCGGACCAAGATTTGCCACACCACCCCACCAATTAAGACCTATGTCCACTTTTCCGGTAGAGCCGCCACCAACTCCGGCTAGGTAAACACCTCTCGTACTATTGCCGGTAATGTAATTATTGTTAACTCGCACATTATTTGGATTTAAAGCCGTATAATTACCCATACCGTCAACTTGCACCCCTGTAGTGTTATTGGTAATGAAGTTGTGCTTAATGTCTATATTAGTAATAGCCGAAGGAAAGTAGTTCAGTTCGACAAGAATGCCCTGCGCTCTGTTTTGGATTACGTTTTTCTGAACCGTAACACCGGATATATTACCCAACGTACTGCGAAGTACCACGCAGGAATAGGTTGTGACAAGCGTACCGGTGTACGAGCTGAAGTAATTGTCTTCAATAACCAAGCCCGTAGCAAAAGCATTTACCATATCGTTTATGACTATTTGGTCGTTAGGGGCTTCGGTTAGCACCACATTATTCCGAATAACAGAAGTGCCTGCGCTGCCACCATTATTATTCCACTCAATAAAATGGGCGCGATAGCCGCCGGCGGTAAGTCCCACCTGAACATCGCCAAACATTCTATTGCAGTCAACTGTCCAATTCTGGCGTTGGAAACCATTTCTCATGTTCAAGAAACCATGACACAAAACGCTGCCCATCACGCTTATATCAACGATATTATTGCTTATGGTACCGTTGCTGTAGACTGCGCTTGCTATAACATATCTGTCGCCGGCAGGTCCACTAAAGCCAATATTATCAAAGTAGAAGCCTTTAACAGAAACATTATTGCTGCTGACTATGAAAATTTGGTTGGTAAAAGAAGCCGACGCATCGCTGAAGCCTATGACTGTTTCATTTGCCGTAGTACGTCCGGAATTTATACCCGGTACCGGGGTTAAGCCGTCCGCTACGCAAGTGGTATTGTCATTTGCGCAAGTTCCATTGTAAAATCCATAAACATTTAGCGCTTTATTGATATTTACATTGCTGAAATCCCAAGGTCCGCCTGCAGCATTGCCAGTTCCTACTGCTATGCCGCGTCCGTAGCCCGCTATATTCATAGTGCCATTTGCACTAACTATAGGCAATGCATTACTCGGGTCGGGATTTGCCGCTGTTGCCCATGAAGGATTTTGATTAAGATTTACAGTATTTGTAAAGTCTGTAAGTCCGCCCGTTACATTTGCACCGCGACGCATATTTACAACGCCACTTGTTGTTCCGCCACCTTGATTTACAAAAGTTACGGATTTACCTATGTCCAAATCCTGCACCCAATTAGCTACATTATTCAGGTTAATAATGCCACCCGAACCATCGACCGCAACTGTTCCTACGCCTTCTACATCTTGATTTGCTCCCGTTCCCAATGCGGTTTGAATACAGTCTCCATTACTATTCACAATTATTGTGGCAATGCTAACATTCTTTATAAGTGAAGGATTATTGCAATCACCCGAACCATTAAGTATTATGGTGTTTGCAGCATTGAAAACCGCATTGCGCCCGCTTGTACCATGCAAATGCACGCGCTTATTGAGTAGCGGATTTTCATTCCAACCTCCTAAAACTGCAGGGTCAAGCAATAGGCCTCTGCTACCGGTCGTACTGATAAACTGCAACGCCATATTTACCGTTGTGCCAATACTATTATCGGGAGCTGTGTTAGTCTTCAATTCAACTTGGTCATCACCGTCGGCAAATGCAGCACCGCGTGTGGAAGTTACAGTACCGCCGCCCGCAACATAAACACCGACACCCACATCTCCGTCGGAGGTTTCGGGAAATAACATAAATTTACCCGTAAATGTGGCATTGCCTGAAGCGGACATTACATTAGACACACCGTAGAAATCGAAGTTCTTGGCTATATTCAATAAACCATTCGTTTCCGTAAAAGCAAGCGGGCTTGTAGTACCATTACCTTGCGCGGCATATACTGTATTTGTATTGCCGGCTGCTACTACATCTACCGCTGTCTGCAAACATGCAGGAGGCCATACATTTACGCGTTCTACGGCTATTACTGCTGCCGATGGTATCACTAATTTACAAGCTGCGGCTGTACCGCCCGGATATGTTGCTTGGTTACCGGTAAATATACCCGTATTACTTGAGTTTGAATTGATATTCAGAGGATAGTCCTGGTTGAATAGTATAGAGCCACCGACTTGTGTATTTATTACCACATTACCGCCACCATTCACATTATAGTTGGCTGTGCAATTATTTATTGCGGCTGTAACAATAATATTCATCGGAGTATTGGCTACAGGGTCAGATGCCGCTAAATCTAATGCAGCTTGAAGCTCGGCGCATGTCGCTACGTATATCGTATTATCGTAGATTATTCGGGCGATAACTCCGGGCTCGTCAGCATCGTCATATACGTCTGTAGCTGTAAGCGAGGTTGAATCGCAATCGTCTACAAACGTTATCTTAGCATCTATATCACGGTTTGATGATGTAGCACCTTTGGATACGCGCTCACAAACATTCGCCACACCATCTATATCCGTTACCATTGCGTACAAGTTTAATAAGTTAAAGAAAGAAGACATCTTAACGCCTTTAACCTTCGTATTCGTCGGGCTGGTTGTAAGGTCTGGATTCGCCGAGCCAAATGCACCCGTGAAGGCTATACCCCAGTTGAGATTTGCTGCTGTTGCGAACATATCGGCGGGTATTATATACAAATCGCGTATCTCCACTCCATCGGGTGTGCGTGTTATGGGGTCACCGGCAGCAGTGCTCATACCTTGCACCCATATCGTAGGACCATGTAAGTTGTCCTCAAGTTGTAATGTTGCCATTGAGGAGCCGGACGGTGAGCCTCCTGTGCAAGCGGCCGCACCTTGCAATATAACTTTCTTGGTTATTCTTAACGGCTCTCGTAATACTATTGTTCCTACCGGTACAGTGATTATTTGACCGGCAGAGGGTGAAGCTGCGGCAACGGCATCGTTCAATGTCGGAAATTGAGTGTAGCCGTAACCGTAATTGATTGCGAATCCGCTCAGATATGTATATGAACTCTTATACGAAATTGTGTCCGACACCAAAGGCGAACCGGCTGAAATAACATCGCCTATTGTTTCCTGCCAAAATGCTACAGGCGTAGCATCATAAGTTGCAGGTGTATAATTAGGTGTGGATTTCGAGAACATTGCAATATCCGCATTGCCCCAGGCATTGCTTTGCACCGACAAGGAACTCGACGAAGTTGTGCCGCTGTTGCGATAGCGAATATTGCCTATTGTCGTATTCACATAGGTACAAGTGACCGGGTCGAAATATGAACCTGTTGAGCTCAAATACAACACGCCGAACGCTCCGCCGTTGCGGTAGATATTGTTCTGGCGTATTTGATAAAGGCTCGGCGATATAGTCGAGGGACCTACCGTAATCTCGGCAAATACTCCTATTTCGTTTTCCGTAATAACATTACCGCGCCCTTTTACGGTCAGGTCGCCTACTGTCCAATTACGCGCATCAGAAAGATATACACCGTAGCCGTAACTATTGCGCTCGGATCCCGCGCTCCATGTTTCGTAATTGTAATTGCGATATATTAAAGAACTGCGTAAATAACCGCGTCCGCCATGAACAGACATTACGCCTGCAATGTAGGAATTTGCATTATTTCGGCTTTCAATTCCTCTGATAATACAGTTCTCTATTGTGGGTTGCGGCTGTGAGGCAATAGTGGAGGCAAGTGTTGAGGTTGAATTACCCGCTACCAATATACCCGCTGTCTGATAATCATCTACCGTTGTATATTGTATCTTTGCCTGCGATTTGCCGTATATCAATATACCGAAGCCGCCGTTATAGTTGCTCATTATTGCTTCGCGTATGTTGGTTACATATACCGGTGCATCGGAAGCACCTATTGTACCGTTGCCGTTCTTGATGGCCAGGCCTACGTACAGGCGAGTGCCTGTAGCCAACCTATTCGCATCTATAGTGAGATTGTACACGTTCAGCGAGAAAGTATTCGTGCTGAACTGTCCGAATACAACAGGTTCGAATGTAGTTGAAGGGAAGCCGCTCCACGACAGCAATGTTGCTTCGGTATAGGTTGCCCCGTTGGACGAAGGGCGTATTATCGTAGAAAACGAAGACTCGTCTGCGCCGGTGGTTGCAGTATTGTCTTTTCTGCCCGTAAGCGTCAGGGTTTTCTCGTTCACGAGCACGCGCTCGTCGTAGACGGCGGCTGCCGACGCGCCGCCGGCAATTTGAATTTGGTCGCCGTTCATGGCAACGTTCACTGCCGCCTGAATTGTTTTCTTGGCGGTTGCCCAAGTTGTGCCGGCATTGGCATTGTTGCCGTTCGTCCCGTCAACGTAAAATGTTGTCGCCAATGCTTGTGAGGCGGACAACAATACTGCCGACAAACTGACGAGAGCAGCTCTCAGTAGTCTTTGTCGTTTCATTGAGTTAATCCTTTTACTGTTAAAAAAAAACGGATTATGATAAAGTTAATACTATTTAATTATTTATTACAGGTATTGTATTCGTATACGCAGTATTTGTTTTTGATTTTTCAGTAATCATTGCAAGATTTGCATCGAGGCGTTTTCCCCGCCGCCTGTCGGCGGCGGGGAATCGCTTCGGTAATTTGATTAACGTATTATCTGTACTTGTGAAGATACAGTAAATACGTCATAATCCATACGCAAGGTATATGAGCCGGCAGGCAGCCCGGCTACATTCACTTCATTTGTATAGCTGCCCGCTTTCAAATCTTCGGCCGGCATTTGCGCCACTTTTTGGCCGAGAGAATTATAGAGCGAGAGTTTTACGGTTGCATCTGTCGGAATTTCGAACTGAACGCTAAGTTTGCCTACATTCTTTGCGGGGTTCGGATAAACCGTAATTTGTTCGCCGCCGAACAATCCCGGCGCAGGCATTTCTACCGGCTTGGTAAATTCAGTACCATTACCGTAGAGGAATACGCCTGTGCGACGGAAATTCGGGTCGGACAATGCTTTTGCATCATCGTCCGCGTCGGATAGACCTGCTTTAATTATAGTAGGCTTATTAGCATTATCATTGGCAGTGCCGCTTTCGGTTCCTTTACCGATTACTTCGGTTTGCGAGCCGACAGCCGCGCCGTACATAAAGCGAATATAGCCGTTATCTGCACCAACGCCTTGGCCTTGCAAATATACATCGCCGCGATTGGTTGCGCCTGCCGGAATTGCGCCGTACATTCCATTGCTTGCCGCGTGGAAAGTAATGCCTCCGCGAATGTCGCGATTTTGACGACCGGTAGAGGTAAGTGCGGTAGTCAATCCGTCGGGCGAGGTTATATTCGCCACAGTATTTGCACCAACGCCTGCCGTCGTGGGTCCGAGCAGAAGCAGATTATAGTTATTATCGTGCGAGCCGCCGGAAAGAACTTCGGGGAATGTCAGAGTTTCGTGATAGTATTGCCCTAATGTTCCGAGAGCGAATGCCGCATTTTCGCGTATTTCAACCACATGGTTGCCGCTAATTGCATCCATTGCGTTCATCGGAGTTCCGATTTGGCGATAGATGCGTTGCGTACCGGCTATGGTTTTTACAGTGTTTTGACGAGTAATAGCAGAACTATAGTTCCACGTCATTGTAGGCGTGCTTGTAAGTATTGCCGCATGACTGAAAGTATTATTTCCGCTGTTGGAATTAATAGTTGTTCCGTTATTGTAACCGAATACATTGCGCAGGAACACACCGGACGTTCCGGCGGCGCGGTCATCTTGTATCAAGTAATTAACACCATTCACGGTTTGGTCGTCGGCGCGGAAATTATTGCTTTCCACGTTCAGCGTCCAGACGGTATTGGTAGTTGCACCGTTAACCCATATATCAACTTTGTTTGCTTCGCCGGCCGTAATCGTTCCGAAATTATTCGCCGACGCAGTCGTTGCGCCGCCGATAGTAACTGTTCCAAAAGCCGCACTCGAAAGATTATTGAAGAATATAGCAGCTTGTGCCGGACGGCTGCCGTTGCCGGCTTCGTCGCGTGTTTGGCGGAAAGCATTATTGGTTATTACAACGCTTCCTATATTTGATGTATTGTCAAAGCGGATAGCAGCCTGTTCAAAACCGGTAGTGCCACTTCCCAAGCCACCGAATACGTTATAAGAAACAGTATTTCCTATACCCATTGCACCGCCATTGGCATCATAATGTATGCCGATACCGCCCTCGTCGCCGCCGACGGAGCCGGATAGAGCAGTTGTAGCACCGAATATATTGCCGGTGGTATTCGAGCCGCCTATAGTTCCATAAGCCGCGCCTTCCACCACAACACCGAATGAACCGCCATTATTAGTCGAGCCGTTAATGGTATCTTTTTCGATGAAGAAACCGGTAATACCTGTAGGAACACGAATTGCCGCACCGGAGAACGGCGCGTTTGCGGCCGGATTCGATGCGCTATAACCCTGAATGTAGAAATTCTGCACTCTTTGATTATTCGAGCTAAGAACTATACCGTTTTGATCTTGGCCGGTTACGGTAGCTGCAGGAGGATTGCCCGCCGCGGGCGCAGTAGTATTATTCGTACCTGCGAGGAATGTGGAATATTTTACCGGTACGCCGCCCACATATTCATACGTGGTTGCACCGCGGATGATTAATCCCGGCGTTGCCGCTTTCAAGACAACGTTTTCAGAGAAATAATCTCCCCAATCGTCGCCGCCTGCGGCATCGAAGCCGTCAACTGCACCTTGTATGCTTTGCCAGTTCGGATTACCCTGAATGACGGTAATAATATCGGTTGAAGCTGCCCAAGGCATTACGCTGCCGGTCATAATTTGATGCGAATGATCTGCAAGCCAACCGCCACTGTTCGTGCGAATTACTCGGTGCAAATAGTCACTGTTTAGATTTTGATAACCATCTACGCCGGCACTTCTGTCTATACCGTTAATATCCCATGGCGTATAGCCGATGCGGTTCGGATTGCCTCCCGCACCGAATGGGCCATTATCGGTTACAAAGTCGCCGAATGCTGATGCTGTTCCAACCGTTATGTTTAACGGATTGTAAGTGTTTGTAGGTCCGCTACGATAATTCCACCAGTTACCGCGTGCATTTATTGTTGTTGTGCCGCCTGTATTGGTAAAGGAAAGCCCTGCATTTGTGTTTCCGGTTATGGAGTTGAAATTAATCGTAAGGAAGTTGTGATTGATATTGCCGCCTGCGCCGCCCACGTTCATTTCTATACCGGTGAGGTTATTGTCAATGAAATTATTGGTAATGAAAACATTACCGGTATAATTTTGCGGATTCGTCAGGTTAATACCGCCATAACCGGCCGCATTATTAACATTATTGTTGCGAATTCGATTTTGCGTAACGGTCAGGTTCTGCGCGGTATTTGCGGCAGAATTCCGTATGTACAGACCGCCGAAGCGAACACCTTGCACGACATTGCGCTGGAATGCATTTGCGGTAGCACCGCCCATGCCGTCCAATATCACGCCGTCATTACCGGCAGTTACAGCCGTGTAATCTATCATATTGCGCTGAATGGTCAAACCCGTATGGTCGGATAAGACTATTGTACCGCTTGGCGGAGTATTTGTATTACCCGTTACTCTGTTACATTCGACGGCCCAATTGCCGCGTTGCGTAGCCTGCGCAGCCGAAACAATGAACGATTCCGTAGAATTGTTTGTCCAATTGTTCGATACATTTACATCGTTATTTGCTCCCGGAGCATATATCATTCCCGCTGCGCCGCCGTCGGCGATATTGCTGAAATCGAAACCGCGCAAGGTGATATTATTAACGCCCGCAGCAAATGTAAATATCGGGTTTGCTGCCGTAAAATTCTGGAAGCGAACTAATTGCAACACATCACGTGCGGCGTTTTGTCCCCAAAATGTTGCCGCATCAATAACGAAAGTCGGGTTATTTGCACATTTCGTAGGATTATTGCGTGCTTGTACCGTAAGCGGTTTATTGATAGTATTGTCTTGATTGTAAGTATCCGACAGGCCACCCCAATTGGTTGCAGTGCCGGGGCTTCCCACATTTACAAGTTGTCCGCTGCAAGCCAAGAGAATACCCGTTTGAATATCGGGTATGGCCGTGTAGCCGGAGCCTGCTGTTTGCTCTACATTTACAGTATTATTGCAATAATTGGAGCTGCCGTCTATTTGCGTACCATAAGCACCCAAACGCATTGTAAGCGTATTGCTGTTGGCTACGGAGCCGCCAACGCCGGTAAAGCGAACATTTTTATCTACGATAATGGCTTCATTTGCCGTATTTCCGTAGGTTGCCGTATTGAAGCGAATTTCGCCGTCGCGATTTCCGACTGCCGGCAAATTGCCTACGCCATGTATATGTTGCTGTCCGGGCGTACCCAATGCTTTTTGAATACAGTCTGTAGCAGTATTCATTACAACAAGCGGAACATCTACATTGTTAATCAGAGCAAGGTTGCCGGAGCAAGCGGCGCAATCACCCGAGCCTTGCAGCGTTACGCTTGTTACGCTCGGAGTTCCGGAGATGCCGTTTATGCTGTGCAGTAATTGGTCAATAATCGGAGTTTGAGCGGCATAACTTCCCGCGCCGGCATTTACATTTACTACACCGCAGTCTGTTGCAAGGCGAATACCTTGTTGAATTGACTGTGCGCCTGTATTGCCTGTTAATGCCATACTTGTATTATTAACTATTACAAGAGGAGCATCCCAAAGCGTAGAACCGCCGGAACGATTAACGTCGGCACCGGCATTAAGTTGAAGAGTTTGTCCTGCATTTAATCCGCGTACAGCACCGGCTGTCGGTATTTTCAGGTCAAGAATTTTATTGATTGTAAAGTCTACTGTATAATTCGTAGTGCCGCTGCCGGTAAATTCCATAGTCGCGCCGCCGGTAGCGAGCGAGTCATGAGCGGTTTGCAGGCATATATTTGCCGGCGCATCGGGAATAATCCAATAATCCGGGCGTGCCGTTCCGTAGGTTGCCATTAATGGATTGGGTCCGGGAGCTGCGGCTGATGTGCCTCTTCCGAAGTGAACAGGAGGTTTATTGGGTGCCGAACCGTCTGCCCACCAGCCCACATTACAGCCTGTTGACGAGAAAGTATGTGCGCCTACGGTTGCATCGGTTACTGCATAAAGCACAGGTGAGAAAAGCGGTCTGCCGGTATAGCTTACGTCAATATAGATTTCTTTATTAAAGTTTAAGTTTTCTTTATAGACGCAAGCACCTGTAATATACAGCGTACCTCCCGGCGAGGCGGCATCGATATAGGGCTGAATCAAAGCACCGCAAGGAATAACGAATATTGCGGGCGGAATAATTTGTGCGCGCACATCCACAGCGGGATTGGGCGAGTCGTTGCGGTCAATAAGCAAATCCTGTATGCTTGAAATAGCCGTTTGGAAATTCAGCACATTATTATAGGAAGCGTCCACGTCGCGTGCGCTCGGATAATCTGCCAAGTCCGTACGACCTGAAAAACGTCCTGCGCTTCCGAGCATGCCGTCTTCATCCGTAGAAATTGCCGCAGGTGTGGCATTGGTAAATCCGCGGAAGCATGAATTGCGAATGAACACATTACGCGGCGAATTATTTGCGGGCCATACTCCTGTGGGATTGTTCGTACTGCTGCGCGAAAGAATACCGTAACCGTAATTGCCTGCACCGCTCGCTTTATCCACCAGAATTCCGTCAATCGTAACATTTTCGGCCGGCGGAATAATGGATATCGTCGGTATGGCTGCATTTGCACCCACAACAACGGGCTTATCTCCACATTCGCCGCTCGGATTGCCGGTAATGGTCAGACATTTGTCAATAGTGATTGTTTGGGTATAAGTGCCGCTTGCAAGCTGTACTGTTCCGCAAGGTGCTACGCCGCTTACGGCTTGTTGCAATGACGGAAAGTCAATAAAGCCGTAATCGAGGTCATTACAACTTGCACCGTTAGATACAAAGTTCAAATCGCCGAGAACATTAAGCGAGGACAATGCGCCGCTGTAATTGATAACGTCGCCGGCGGCAATACGCCAGAAAGCATTTGCCACACTTGTACCTGTAGTAAACAACGTGCTTGCGGCGGAATTACCCCAAGCATTATTTATAAGATTCAGTGTACCGTTCGATACCGGTTGATGGTCGAAGCGTGCCGCGCCTGTTGCGCTTGCATCGTAAGCACCGTTGCCGTTATAAACGATATTATTATTGCGAATCATATAATTCGTTCCGGGGTCAATAAGAGTGGTCGTTACCGTAACACCGACTCCTATTTCGCAACCCGTCACCAAGTTTCCGTTTGTTTTAAGTGTCAAGTCGCCGAAAGTAATGGCGCGTCCGTCGTAGGCATACATACCGTAGCCGTAGCCTGCGCCGCCGTTTTCTACACTGCAGAAAATATTCTTACGGGTGTAGGTACGTGCGCCGTTTGCGTAAAGAATTCCGGCGCGATGATTTGTCATACTTATGGGTGAAAGTGACGTAGCACCGGTAATCTTACAATTTTCTATTGTCGGTATAGGCTGTTGCGCCACAGTCGAAGCGAGCGAAGAAGTGCTGTTGCCTATAACGGCAATAGCGGCGTTTTGCCAGTCGGAAATAGAAGTATATTTAACATTGGCTTGGCTGCGGCCGAAAATCAATATGCCGAAGCAGGCCTTTTTATCTATAACGGTTGCACCTTTCACGTTTGCCACGACAACCGGCTTGCTTGATTGCCCTATCGTTCCGTTGGAATTGCGATAGGCTATTCCGCAGAACAGATGATTGGTAGCGGGAACGTTGGCGTACTGATTATCGCCGTTTACAGTAATATTGTATATGTTGTTAACAAAAGTATTGGAGCTTGTATTAACATACACAACCGGACGGAACGTGTTGGATTCAATAACAGTACCGACCGTAGCCGCCGGAAGCAACGTAGCGTCCGAATAATTAATCAATGTTCCGAATAAAGGCGATTTGAACTCCGTAAACGCCTGTGACGGAGTTCCTTCACTAAATCCTCCTTCAATCGTTATGGATTTTTCGACAATAACTACTTGGGCTACATATTGGCCGTTAGCGACATAGATAACGTCGCCTGATGCGGCCGAAACGTTGACTGCTTTTTGCACCGTAGCAAATGCAGTGCCCCACGTTGTTCCCGCGGCGGCATCGTTGCCGCCATTACTTGCCTCTTTCACATACCACGTCGCGGCGAAAGAACTCGCGGCGCTCATACATAACATAGCGGCAATCAGGAAATATCGTATCAATGCACGAGCTTTCATATAATGCTCCTAAATGTGAGTTAAAAAACTAAACTACTTACTATTTAAGTTTATTTTTTCATGCTTGTTTCGCGTTATCGTTGTCTTATAGAGCCTATTCGGCCTTTACGAAAACTACACACGTTGCCGTAAAAATACGAAATTCCTTGCTTAATGCCAATTATTACTGTGTTGCGGAATCCGTAGTCTCGATAACTTATGAGAAATTTCCGTAGATTTCTGTATCATTATCGCGCTATCTGCAATGTGCCGGTTGCTGCTTTTCCTCCCGATTCCACCCTTGCCTGATACGTTCCGCTCGGCGCGGTTTTTCCCTCCGAATCGTCGCCGTTCCACCGACAAAGGTTCACTCCTTCGCGTGCTAATCCGGCAAACACACGGCGCACCGCCCTGCCTTGCGCGTCGTATATCGTTACGGTTGCTTCTTTCGCCGAGGGTTGCTCCCATGCCAAAGTAGTGGCACCCTTTACCGGATTCGGAAAATTTGGATACATCGCCAAGCCGGATGCCTGCTTTTCTATGTCGCTGTCAGCACCCGACGTTTCCGCAACTCGCGCTTGCGTAGCATAGATATTCGTAAAAAATCCGGCACTCAGAATCAACTCGTAATAGCCGTCGCCGTCCATATCCAGCACGTCCGCCTGACGGTCGCCTTGCGGCATTACAACTTTCAGCAAATCTTCGCCCGTTTTAGGGTCGGCTACGCGAAAATACGGTTCGGGCGCACCGCCGGTAATAATTAAGTCCTTCATACCGTTTCCGTTAAAATCCTGCACAATCGTCAAGTTGCGAAGCCGTACAGAAGAGAGGTCGTCCGTATAGAGGTTTTCATTATCGTCAATATTCAGCCGAACTGTATATTCGGTAATTCTTGTGCGCCCGTCAATAATGGCAATAGTCGCGCTCGAGTCTATCATCACCACGTATTCCGGCGCAAGGTCGGTATCCATATTGGCGATAAACATAAGCAACTGCCCGTCCCGTGAGAAAGTTTCCTTTAGAGCTAATTGTTGCGCCCGCATACTCATTGCCGCGCACATAAACACTATTACCCAAATATATGCTGTTTTCATGCTACTTTCGATTGTTAAAAACGGTTGCTCGCTTTATTTTCGGGCTATAACCACATATTACAGCCGTAATATCCCGAAGATTTTTGCAAAAAATAAAATCAAATAACGTGCCAAGTATCTGATTTTTTTACTGTTTTATCTGCTGTTTCTTATGGTTTACCGAATGGATTCCGGCCCGTTAAGGCGACCCCCACAAGGATTTTCCGTTAGTGTCGAGCGTTACGACAAATCCGCGTGTTTTAGGTTGCGTTCCTATTGCCGATGTAGCCCTGCCGTTCTCATCGTTGAATTTCAGCAAACCAATACCATTATCGCGGGCATTGAGTGCTGTGCGTTGCCGGCCTTCTCTGTCGTAAAAGTACAAGAAAGGTTCGTATTTTTCCTCGGCGGTTGTACCGGCCATCAATCGTGAATTTCCTGCACTGTCTATGGCTACAAACATTCCGCCATAGAACGAACTCATAGAGCCGCGCGCCGCCAAAGCCGCAGATATTTTTCCCTTGGGATTATAGACATTAACCAGAACGTTCGTGTCTTGCTCCACCGTAAAGGCTAATCGGCGGCGACCTTTTGTATCGGTGAATGTAATGGAGCTTGCCCCGTATTTTATGCTGCTGCCCATAGAAATTATACTGACCGAAGTATCCGAGCCGAATATGCGGATTGTCGCCAAGTCGTTATCCGGACTTGTTTGCATACGTATACGTGCCATGCCTTTACTGTCTGTTATTGTCAAATCGTTTGTTTCGATTTTATCAATCGAAAGTGTGCGGTTATGCACCGCCCAGCCGCCCGCAGCCAAGGCAAAGGCACAGAGTGCAACCGCACCCAACCAACGCCGTAGTTTTTTGTTATGGCGTTCGAGAACGTTCAGCCTGTCTTCTAATTCACGATAATTTTCCATAAAAAACGCAACCATAGTTTTGAAAGAATCTGCCGGAATAATAGTTGCAAAATTACCACATCTCCATAGAATCAGAGCGATTTTCAATAAAAGCGCGAAATACCGATAAATATACCTTAAAGCGACTTCTACAAAAATTCTACATTTCTTATTTTCTTTATTTCTTGTAACTTTGTCGTTTCAAATATTTTTGCGGCAGGTTTATATGCCAATATCTCTTTCCGATAAGACTGTTGTTATTACCGGCGCGTCGTCAGGTATCGGTGCGGAATTAGCCAAGATTATATCGAAAACAGGAGCATCCGTAGTTATTTGCGCACGCCGAGGCGAGCTTTTGGCCGCGCTTGCCGATGAAATCGGCGCGGCCGGCGGACAGGCTTTGCCGATTGAAGTTGATGTTTCTAAACCCGACCAAGCCGCCGCCGCAGTACGAACGGCCATAGAGCGTTTCGGCAAAATAGACGTGCTTGTCAATAATGCGGGGCGCGGTATTTGCGCGTCGGTTGAGGACACCACACCCGAACAAGTTGAAAGTATTTTTGCCGTAAACGCTTTCGCACTATGGTATACAGTCGCCGCAGCACTACCCTTGATGAAAGCACGTAAATCGGGGCATATAGTTACCGTGTCGAGTGTTGTGGGCTCCATGGGCTATCCGTTTTGCTCCGCTTATGTGGCCGCCAAGCATGCCGCAATAGGTTTTCATGCCGCGTTGCGGACTGAATTACTCGAAACGGGAGTTCGTGCCACGCTGATTTGCCCCGACGGCGTTAATACTCCGTGGAGTTCAGTTACCGAAGGCGGCAACTACGGTTCTTTATTTGCCGACGGCATTCGGCGTTCGCGCATCATCGCAAAAGAACGGAACATACCTCTTGCCCCTCTTTCCCGTATGATTTCTGCGGCCGAAGCCGCCCGAATTATTTACGAGGCTATAATAAACGAAGAGTCACCGGCGGATATTTACACGCATCTCGGAACGCATGAGCGGGCTGTTGCCGCAGTACGTTGCCGAGAAGACGTTGAACAATCCATGTTGCCCGCATTTTTGGGCGTAAAGGAAGAATATGAAAGCCGCAAACATTATGAGCAATGATTTTGCCGTGCGCATAGCCAACAATATTGCTGCAGTTTCGGAGGCAGCAGGCGAAGCGGCACGTGCCGCAGGGCGCAATCCCGGCGAAGTTCGCATACTCGCCGTTTCAAAAACGCAACCCGCCGGGGCTGTGGCGGCCGCTTATTCTGCGGGCATACGGATTTTCGGTGAAAATTATGCGCAAGAGCTGCGCGACAAGGCTCCGGAAACGGAAGAAATTCTCGGCGTATCGCCCGAATGGCATTTTATCGGACATTTGCAAACCAATAAATGCAAATATGTTGCGCCGTATTGCAGTACCATTCATTCGCTTGATTCGGTCGGACTTGCACAAGAGCTTTCCAAATTTGCAAATAAATTCTCTAAAAATTTTTCGGTTTTACTGCAAGTCAATACTTCCGGCGAAGCGAGCAAATACGGTTGTGCGCCCGAAGATTTAGAGTCGCTTGTCGCATCAATAATGCCCATAGACGGAATCCGCATAATCGGCTTGACTACAATAGCCGGACTTAGCGGCACATCCGAAAACACAATACGGGAATTCGCCTTGTTGAGGCATTTGCGTGAAACTTTGGCAGACGAAACGGGGCGGTCGGAATCGGAACTTGAACTCTCGATGGGAATGAGCGGCGATTTTCGCGAGGCCATTGCCGAAGGTGCTACAATTATACGCATAGGCTCTCTGATTTTTGGCGAAAGACCGCCGAAACCGACAAAAACTTCAAGCTGAACAACCTTCGCCGCCAATCATCGTACTTTTTTTCTAAGCCTTTATTTTAAAGATAATTCGGCAAATCGTCGTTGCAAAGTTTTATGCGTGTGAGTGCGCGGTGAATTATTGGTTCTACAAGAAATACCACACCTACTAAAGCCAATCCTGCCAATACATCAACTACGTAATGATAGCGCAAATAGACTGTGGAAATAACCAATAAAGCAGCCAGAACCGCCAGAACATAACGCATTTTCACCTTAAACCGGAAAGCCATAATAAGATTGACTACCGAAACCAAAGTGTGTCCGCTCGGCATACAGTTTCGATGTACGGTTGAAGCGGGATTTGCCGTTCCAAGGGCAACGTTATCGCCGGAATCAATAAATAAACGAAGCGCGTCGGTAAGCCACAGACCGGGTAAATCGGCATTTGTCGTCGCATAATCATGAAGAGTAAAGCGCGGCCCGACGGCAGGCATAATAAAATAAAGCAAATACGATAAAAGAAACGTAAAAACAATAATACGCATCAGCATATTTAATTCGTTATATCGCTTTTCTTTAAATAGTTCCACTCCTTGCGCTATAGGATGAAAGAAATAAAGAACATAAGCAATTTGCAGAATTTCGGTAAGCGGCGGAACTGCATAACCGTCAATAAAATAAGTAGGATTTGTTCCGAAAATTGCAAAATCGGCTGCAATGAGCTCCGCATCGTAATCGCGGCTGTGCATTGCTGTTACATAATAAAACACCTGCAAAAACAGCATAAGTATTATGCCGGGCAACAATAAATTGCGCAACGACCAAAAAATATAATTTCCATAGCGTCGCAAAGCATAATTCACGCCGATAATTCCGCCGCAAAGCAATACGTTGGTAAAAATCAAACGCGGATATTCCGGAATTTCAGCCGAACAGATTATTGCAAGAACAGTATAAACAATCACTTGAAAAATGCAGTAAATATCGATTGTACGAAATAAATGCGGCGGCACGTATTTGTATTGTGCCGATTGTTTTTCTCTTTCGGCAATATCGCTCATAGATGCATTTGTTCGTATAGATTAACAAATTCCGTAGGGGTAAGCTCTTCGGCGCGGCGACGAGCATATTCAATCGGCAATTCGGTGCGCACAGCATTGCAATAGGCTTTCAAAGCATTGCCCAATACTTTGCGCCGTTGTCCGAAAGCTGCCCTCACAAGGCTCATTACAGGTTTAAATCGTTCGGAGGCAAGCAATTGCTGCGAGCAATCGAATAATACGACGGAAGATTCGACTTTTGGTTTGGGGTAAAAGCAAGAGGGCGAAACATTGAACAATTTGCGCGGTCGCGAAGAGAATGCAGCCGCTACACTTAAAATTCCGTATTCTTTTGTGCGCGGTTGTGCGGTAATTCGCTCTGCTACTTCGCGTTGCATCATAATTACTGCGCGGTCTATCGCCGGTACATTCTCGAAAATTCGGAAAAGTATATCGGCGGTAATATAATAGGGAATATTTCCTATAATTTTACACCGCGAATCGGAGGCGGATAATGCTTGAATATCGAATTGCAGAAAATCACCCTCGCATATAGCGACGTTAGGGAAAGTACTTGACGGGAACAAAACTCGAAGCTCGGTTATAGCGCGTCGGTCAAGTTCTATTGCGGTCAAATTGACAGGCAACTTTGCGATAAGATTTGTAAGGGCACCTGTACCCGGCCCTATTTCTACTATGGCATCACCCTCGTTACATTCCAATGCCCGAACAATAGCCGCAGCGATATTATCGTCGCGCAAAAAATTCTGACCAAGCGATTTTTTGGGGCGAATCATCGGGCACCGGGTGAAGCGGTGACCGACAAAGCAGGAAATAATTCCCCGAAAGCGGCCGCAACGCACTCGCGGGTTTCTGTAAGCGACTCCGATACGACTTTTACATCGGCAAGTAAAGGCATAAAATTCGTATCGCCGTTCCAGCGCGGCACAAGATGAAAATGCAAATGTCCGGGCAATCCGGCACCGGCAGCACGGCCAAGATTTGCACCGATATTTAATCCGTGAGGATTGAACACGCGGCGCAATACTTCCGACGAATTGCGAATAAGCGTCATTATTTCGGCAAGTTCTTCGCGAGAAAGCGACTCAAGCTCGCCTATATGTCGCATTGGAGCGACCATAAGATGTCCTGCATTATACGGGAATTTGTTCATCACCGCAAAGCACGATGCGCCGCGGGCAACCACCAATCTCTGTTCGACTTCTTCGCGTAACTGCACGGCGGAGCAAAGGAAACACTCGTTTTCTTCTTTTGCCGTACCGAAAGTTTGAATGTATTGAGAGCGCCATGGCGACCAAAGCTGTTCCATCGTATTTAATAAAAATGCTGCGAAAAATCAGAAAAGCGGACGCAGAGAACAATCCGCGTTCGCTTTTCTTTACGAGAAGTGCAAAAAAAATCAGAAAGCGCGACGCAAATCAACTCCGATTTGAAGTGCGCTTACCGTCCAATTATCGCCTACATTATTGATTTTCGTAATTCCGAAATTATAGAGTACGTGCGGTACCAAATACCATTTATTGAGCAGAATTTCGTACTGCACGCCGCCCACGAGCGCGAATCGCATTGATGTTTTGCCCACAATATCGCCTTTATACAGAATAATGGACGTTCTTGTATCATCGGTAAATTGGGGTTGATATCCGGGATGCGGCGGCGGTATCTTGCTCAAGTCTTCTGTACTGAACTGTGCCGGATTCGCCGGATCGAATTTCAGCGTGAAGCGTTGCTCTTGCTCACCGCCCATAACGAAGCCTATCTGCGGACCGGCAGTAATACCGAAACCTTTGAATATATTGAACTTATACATTGCCTCGAAGTTAATCAGCGGATATTTTATCCGCGTTGTATGTTCTACTTCCGTTTCGGTTACGTTTCCGTTTAAATTCGACGGATACTTATCTCCGGGTACGGTAAAAAAAGCCGGCATATAATCATAAGTTAAACGTACAAAAACCGAAGATTTCGAGTTTTTGGGGTCGCCCAGAAGATATTCACCGGTAATTCCGAAATAATATCCGTTTTCGGTTCCGCTTTCAAATTTAGGACAAGAAACGTCGCCCGCAACAGATGGGAATCCGCCCGAGTGCAATGAGCGGTTATATCCTGCTACCGGCCCTAAATATATGCGCGGCGGAGCCTTTGAAGGATTCAGCGGGTCGGAGAGCTCCTCTTCTTCTTGAGCGAATAAAGACGCAGGAAGCGCGGCAATCAAACAGAAAAAAAATAACCAAGAAAAAAAGCGCATAACATAATCCTTTCGAGGATAAAACACCGGTTATACATTTGGAAATTATCAAAATTGACGGCAAACGGCGGACTGCAAACGAAGCCGCACGGTTACATACGCTCAAAATTACAAGTTTAGCAGACTTTGGACAAACAAATTTTAGTGTTTTGTAAAATTTTTGCCCGAATATATTGCAACGTGAATTTTCAACAGCGGCAATATACGGAAATTACCGCGAAATTATCAGCATTTCCACGTTGCGCGTACCGTAGCTTTTCGAGCGTCCCGACAAGCGATAAACGCCCGGCGGCAACATTGAAACATCAAGCATTATTTCTCCTGTTCCGCTTCCGAGTTCTGTTTTGCCCAAATAAGTTGCCACACCGAGCAAATTCACTGCCTCAAATTCTGCTTCCATCGGTTCGGGAGCAATATATCGTATTCGCGCCGCTTCGCCGGCCGGTTGCGGCGATACGCCAAGTAATAAATATACGCCGCTCATTGCCTTTACAGTGCGTATAAGTTGGGCGCATACAGGCGACACATCTAATACGGTACGCCCCGAAGCCTCGCCGAAACATTTGCCCGAACTGTCGCGAAAAGTTAATTCTACGGGTGCAATAAGCTGCTCGCTCAACATCAGCATATACGGTAAGGTAATTTTCCAGTCCGCATTACTTGAAATAATTACCGGTGCGGGAAATTTAATTTCAACTTTCGTTTCGCTTTGAACAGTTGTAATTGCAACGCTTTTCGCAGTATCGCCCTCCGTAAATCTGCAAATTGCGCCTTCTCCGCTTAATACAGCCATTTTAGATGGTAACGTAAATGACAGCAACGGAAGGATTTGCATCGTATCGGCGGCTTTAATTGTGCCGGAAATCATAATATTTCCCGTTTTTCCCGGCATGGCCGGCAAATCGTCAAAGCGTATTTCTGCCGTTACATTATTCAGTGCCGGATTGATTGTCAGAGTTTTTTCAAGGACTATTCCGGCGGTTGCAGTAGCCCGGAACGAAACGTCAAACGGCGTATTCCCCTCCGCTTTCACGATAAATGAAGCAGAAATTTCCTCGTCACGCGGCAAATTGTAAGGCAGTGCGGGCAAAGACGACTCAATGATTTTTGCTTGTTGCGGAACAGTCGCGTAGAGCGAATCGACAATCAACGTTCTGTTGCCCGTGTTTTTTACGGTAACTATAATCGGGTTACGTACACAAGCGGGAACAGCACCCGTTATTGAAGGCAACAGGCTCATCTCGCCGCGCAAAGTATCGTCCGGCGTTGCATTTCCCGTAAATTTGAATGTTGATTCCTCTCGCTTGTAATTCGGTGCGGCATCGTGGATTACACTAAAAGTAATTTCATGTTTTCCTACTCGTTTCGGCGCGAAAGTTGCCTGAAGATAGATATTGCTTCCTGGTGCAAGCGTTCTTTTGCGCCGCAATTCCGCAGCAGAGATTATGAAAGAATCAGAGTCGCCGGAAATTATGTACATAGAATCGACAGCAAGGTCTTCGTTTCCGTCGGCGAACAAACAAAGAGTTAAAGAGTCCTTGCTTTTATTAGTTTGCACAATTCCAAAATCAGTGTCATAAGTAATTACGGCAGGCAAAGTTCCCTCGCCCGTAAGCGTTGCGCCAATCGGCTGATGCAGTCGCCAATTTATTATGCGGAAAGTTTCCGTTGCCTTAAAAGTGCGGGTGCCGTTTGCCGGCGGAACAAAAGAAGCCAAAACTTGAATGCTGTCATCGGCTTTTATATCAAAACTTTGAACGCCGCTGCTTGTGGTGGCAAATGCCGCGGCATCGCCGGCAATACTTTCGTAAGATATTGTTGCCGACATATTTCCGTTGTTTTTAATCCAGAATAAAGAATCGTAAGCTGCTCCCACTCGGCGTTTGCCCCAATCAATGGCAATCGGCAACACAAGCGGCGCAACTCCGCGTCCGGTAACAATGAAACCTACGCGCCCGTTAAATTGGTCGACGGCAAAGCCGCCTTCTTTATAGTCGGTTCGAGTACTCGGAGCAAAGCAAACCGGCACGAGCAATGAATCTCGCGGTACAAGCGTATCCGGCAGAACAGCTTCTGTTTTGAAGATGAAATCCGGCGGCGGGGAAATCAGCAGTTGCGAAATAATCATAGGCACATTGCCTGTATTTCGCACTTTTACAAACGCACAAACAGTATCTCCTATCAAGACGTCGCCGAAGTCCCATCCTTCGGCAACAAGCCCCGGTGCAACAACTTGTGCGATTACAGGAATATCGAGAGTTAAATCGCAAGGAAGATTTATGCTGCAAACAGCATCAAGAGCCGATGAATCAAGCGACGGATAAAAGCAAATATTTAATTCTACGGAATCGCCGGCGGCAAGCGAACGATTTTTCAATGCATCGGAAATATCGGGAACAAACTTCACACGTTTATCGCCCGACAGCACAACGCCGTTTAACAGCACGGCACCTCCGCCCGTATTGCGGATAACTATTTTTTTACAAGTGGAATCGAGCCAATTTACCGCACCGTAAGAAATTTCCTTTTCCACGCTTATTTTAATGGCATTATACACATGGCGGACAATGCGCCCGTTGCCGGATTTATCGCGAATATCGAACACGATAAGTCCGTCTTTGGTCGGGTCAATAGGCTTGGCGGTAAAAGTCGAAAACTTTGACGTATCGGTAAGTTGCGAAATTTTATAACCGAAATTTGAATTTTGAATTACCGTAACCGAGAAAATACCCGACATTTTGGCATCGAGTTTATCTGTTGCTTCGCCGTTAAAAACTCCGCAATCGTCGCTGTAATTTACTGTCGGCGGCAAAGTATCCTCGTCGGGGCGGTCGAATGAAATTCCAAGCGTCATTGCATACGAGTCATTCATTCCAACGCCGTAGATAACGCCGGAGAATTTGCCGTAATCGGTTCTTAATTCGTGCTTCCCGGGCAGAACGTTCAGATTTACCCAATATAAATTGCGCAACGGTATTATTTGCGTTAAAATATTCGGACTTAAATCGGCCACCCTGACACCGTCGAGCATGACATTGCGCAGTGCAAGCGCGTCAACTACAAGTCCTACATAGTGATAACGAAACTTCTGCGGATTATACGGCGGATTGGGCAATACTTGAAAAAGTGCGCGTGAAACATAACGATTTCGAGGCGGGAGAATTACCATTGCCGGGTCGAACAATTCGCCGCGATTAAAACTTGTTTCCATAAATTGCGCAATAGAAAACTTTTTATTCGCAGTCCATAAAAGCGGTATATTAACGCCGTCGAGAGTAGCGGTATCGCCCGGGTTGTCCAATTTAAATAGACCGCTTATACCCGGCCCGCTATACATTACTTCCGTATTCGGATATGCAGCTGTAATTTTAAAATAATCGCCTTGAGGTGATAAAATATCGAATGGAATCGAAACATATTCGGAATCCCATTTCTGAACGGGCAGCAACATATCGCACAAATGGTCTTTGCTGTTGTCTTCGCCGCGATGATATTGCAAAGGCGGAACACTGGCCCGTACATGGCCGGCGAGCATACCTATCGGTTTATCTGCGCTGATAATGGTACCCGAAAGGTCGCCGTCGCCCGACGGCAACGACCGGTCAGATTTGATTAAATAACATTGCCCTTTATTAAGTGTAATGCTGAATGTTTCGCCGCGTTTATAGCCGCGCTCTGTTCGCGTCGAGGGCGTTATCACGACTAAGGTGTTGTCGTAAGCCGCCATAATCAATATTTCGGACTGGCGATTGGATGTCATCTCTTCGCTTTCTTCCGGGTCGTCGGTGTATTTATCGTTGGGCATGGAAAGTACCACGTAATCCCTATCCCATTCGGTTACGGGCAGAACGGAATATGCGTCCGAAGTTTGCGCCTGCGAACTCATTGCATAGACAGTTACAGGCTGGTCGGATATAATTTCCGCAAGCTTGTAGCGGACATATTCCGACTCGGTAGATTCATAATTGCCAAGCTCCGACTGCGCAACTTCGAGAGTAATAACGGTATCTTTCGGAACATAAAAGTAATTGACAATGCGCGAACCGGGCGGAACAATGCCGACTCGGGTAGGGCTTGACGAAGCAATGAATATTTGCAAGTGTAATCCGCCTTGCAAAATATAGTCCTCGTTCTGTATGAATCCCACAAAGAAATGTCGTCCCTCGTAGGCCGACGGCGGCTGCCGACGCACTACGCTGTCGGTAGTTTGTGCCGACAGCGACACGCCCGAAAGAAGCAACAGAACGCCTATGATTATTCCTGCAATGCGTCCGAAACGCATAATTTATTCCGCGATATGGTGAAAAGTTTAGACGAACATACCGCTAACTACAAAGTTTTTCGGACATTTCCAAAAAAATATCCATAAATTGAAGTAACCGCAAAAAGGCAGAAAATTCGAAAGCGGTGTACTTACTTGCGGCACTTTGAATAAAATTGCCGCGTCTTTCGGTATTTTTGCGATTGTCGAGCCTTTATTACAACTATATTCTTTTGCCGTAAACAGTGCCAAAGGCAGATTTTCCGACCGTTTTCTTAAAATTTTATTCATATACAAACGTAGTTGCGTTTTACCGTAAAGCGCAATATCAGTAAATAGAAAAAGACGACGATACAGTTCTATCGCATTACTTTATGTCCGAAACCATACTTCTCGCCGGCGGCGCCGGTTTTATCGGCAGCAACCTTGCCGATTATCTGCTCGCGGAAAGCGATGCCGACATAGTTATTCTCGATGCTCTTACTTATGCCGGCAACTTGATGAATTTACGGAACATAGTGAATAATACGCGCTTGCGTTTCATTCATGGACATATAGAAAACAGCGAGATTGTTAATCATATTTGCACTCGATACTGCATATCGGGAATAATCAATGCAGCCGCAGAAACGCACGTTGACCGCTCAATTCACAGTGCCGCGCCCTTTGTGCAAGCGAATATAGTCGGCACCCAAGTTCTTCTTGATGCAGCCGTAAAATACGGATTGCGCTTCATTCAAATTTCAACCGATGAAGTGTACGGTTCTTTGGGCGAGAACGGAACATTCACGGAAAGCAGTCCTTTGCGTCCGAGTTCGCCGTATTCTGCCTCGAAAGCCGCCGGCGATATGCTTACGCTGTCTTTTGTGGCAACTTACGGTCTGCGTGCATCAATAACTCGATGCTCAAATAACTACGGCGCGTATCAATTTCCGGAAAAATTGATTCCGTTGATGATTTGTAATGCACTTGAAGATAAACCATTACCCGTGTATGGTAATGGAAACAATGTGCGAGATTGGATATATGCACGCGACCATGTTCGCGCAATATGGGCGGCGTACAAATTTGGAGAACCCGGTGAAGTTTATAATATCGGCGCACGTTGCGAAATGCGCAATATTGACATAGTAAAAATGATTCTTGCAATTTTGGACAAACCCGAATCGCTTATTAAATTCACGACCGACCGCCCGGGACACGATTTTCGCTATGCAATAGACCCTTCTTATGCAGAAATGCGGCTCGGCTGGAAACCGCAAGCCGTTTTCGCAGACGCTTTGAAGGAAACCGTCGAATGGTATATCAATAACGACGAATGGCTGACCGCAGCACGCTCGGGCGAATATCGCAACTATTATGCTCGTCAATACGGAAAGAGTTTCTGACAGACGGTGGGTGGTTTTCAATAGTCGATGGTTAATGGTTAGCGATTGTTTTTCCACGAAACTCACAACTCATAGATCATAACTCATAACTCATAACTTTCAATATGGATTCATCGGCGAACGCGCATACGGAATTTACCGGCGAAATACTGCGCCGCATTCAGCAACGCAATATAACTGTCGGCGTTATAGGTCTAGGCTACGTCGGATTGCCATTGGCGGTTGAATTTGCCCGTAAAGGATTGCAAGTCATCGGTATAGACATAGACGAGCGCAAAATCGAATCGTTGCGGAGAGGTGCGAACTATATTCAGGACGTAAGCGATGCTCACGCTCGCGAAGTAGTGGAAAGCGGCGCGTTCAGCCCAACAGCCGATTTTTCCCGTTGCGGCGAATGTGATGTAATTTTTATTTGCGTTCCAACGCCGTTTACGGTTAATAAAGACCCCGACATTTCGCACATTGTCGACTCGGCAAAAGAAGCAGCCAAATTCTTAAAGCGCGGTCAGATTATTATTTTGAAAAGCACTACGTTTCCCGGCACTACCGAAAGACACGTGCAACCGATTTTAGAGCAAGGCGGAATGAAGGCCGGAAGCGATTATTTTCTGGCATTTTCGCCCGAGCGCATTGACCCCGGCAATAAGACTTGGCATACAGGCAATACACCCATTGTTGTTGGCGGCATAACCAAATCTTGCACGGAGCTTGCTTGTGAAGTTAATCGAATTATAATCGAGCGCGTTATTCCTGCAAGTTCGCCTTCCGTAGCCGAAATGGAAAAATTACTCGAGAATATATTCCGCAGCGTGAATATAGCACTCGTCAATGAGCTTGCCCAGCTATGCGACCGTATCGGTGTCAATATTTGGGAAGTGGTAGATGCAGCGGCCACAAAACCGTTCGGTTTTATGCCGTTTTATCCGGGGCCGGGCATTGGCGGACATTGCATTTTGATTGACCCCTATTATCTTTCGTGGATGGCGCGTGAGCATGACTTTGTTACGAATTTCATCACTCTCGCGGCAGAAGTCAACGAATCAATGCCATTCTATGTGCGCTCGATGATAGTTCATGCCATAGCCGAACGCCCGATTGCACTCAAAAAAGCGAAAGTACTATTGCTTGGCATGGCTTTCAAGCGCGATGTAGACGATTTGCGCCATTCGCCCGCGCTCAAGGTTGCCGAATTGCTAATCGCCGACGGTATAACCAACATAAGCTATTACGACCCTTATATTCCTGTTACGCGCATAGGCGACAGAACGGAATATTCGTTGCAGGAAATTTCGCCGGAAGTCCTTAGATCTCACGACATTGTAGTTATTACTACCGACCATTCGACTTTCGATTACGATATGATAACCGCCAACAGCGGTGTTGTAATAGACACTCGTAACGCCTGCAGGCATATCGCCGACAGGAGTAATATAGTATTGCTCGGCGACGGGAAATAAGAGTTTTTCGGAAAATTATATTCCGTGGCATGATTAAACGGCTTGTCATATTCGCGCTTTTTCTTTGCGGCGGCACCGGCGCAAGTTTGGCGTTATGGAATTATATTATCCTGCCTTTCGACAATCCGTATAATATTACGAGCGCATTGTCCATGGCGCGGTATAATCCGGCAAATAATACTGTGCGGGCAATGCTGGTTATTCTTGCTCCCGCGCTTCTGTTCGCCGCGGCATATATTGCAAGCGGAAAATTCAGAAATTTGATTCTATCGGATCCGCCAAGCACAACGCCTAAAAATCATTCGTTCGTTAATTTTGCGGCTGTTATTCTCGCCGGAATGTGCTTCTCTTTGTTTTTGCCTACTTTCCTCGCCGAAGGAACGGAGTACGATTCTTTTCACGAAGGCGAATCTATGGGTGCGGCCGTTTCATATGTTCACGGCCAAACGCCGTTTCGCGATTTTATTGCTTTGCACGGTTTGATTCAGGATCCGTTGCGCTCTGCCGCCGCATTCACTATGTTCGGACGCTCGATAGGTGCGGTCAGAACGCTTGAATCCATTCTGAAAATGCTTGTGTGGGCAATGCTGGGAATTGTTATTCTGCAAATTTGCCAAGGGCGAATTTCTGTTGCGTTTATTGCGATTTCCGCCGCTGCATTTTTGTCGTACAAAGGAGGTATGACGTTGATGCAAAGGGAATTGCCAACGCTTATGACATTATCTGCTTTGCTTCTGACATTTCAGAGATTGTCGGGGCACAAATCGGCGGCGGCAGCGGCATTTTTAGCAGGCTTTGCTCCCGTTTTCGGATTGATTTATTCTTTGGAACGCGGTATTTTTTCTGTTTTTATTGCTATACTCGGTTTCGGTGCTTTGCTGTTTTTAGCGCACGGGCATCGCAAAGAAGTATTGGGGCAAGCGGCAGGCGGTACGGTACTCGGCCTATTTGTTTTGGCGTATTTTCTGCGTTGGGACATGGCATCGTATACTCGGTTTTTCTTGGATATGCTGAAATACAAAGACTTATTGGACGGCTTGATATATCCCGTTATGCAAATGCGTTTTTTGCTGTACTTGGCAGTTCTTGCGATAATGCTTCTGTATGCGGCATGGCTTTTCGGCCGTACTCCCGGACGCGGCAAACAAAAGATAACAGCGTATTTAACAGCTTATTTTCCGCAATTTTTAACTATTGCAACAGCGATTGTGTTGTATCGTGCAGTAATGGGGCGTGCCGATATTCCGCATCTTGAATATAGTACAATAGGCGTGATTTTGGCATTATTTGCTTGTGTCGCTCCCTTGGCAATTCGTCTTGAAGACGAATTTATGCGCAAGTCAAAAACAGCCGAAAGAATATTGCAAATTGCGATATTTACTTTATGTTTCTCAACTTTAGGTTGGCAGACAGTTTCGGGAAAATTAGCCGAAAATTTTCCCGTGGACAAGCCCGATGCCGAATATCTGCCAAAGGAATACTTGCAGACTACAGATTATTTGCGGGCTAACATGAATGAAAGCGACGACTTTCTGACAATGACCAACGAAGCGGCGTGGTATTATTTTCTCGACAAGCCATGCCCTATTCGATTCAATATCATCATGTTTGCCGCACCTGAGCATTTTCAAGATGAAGTCATAAGCAAATTAGCCGCAAAACCGCCTGAATTCGTTTTATTCCGCAATAATCATTGGGCATATAAAATTAACGGCATTGAGGCCGGGCGCACGGTTCCGAAAATAGCGGATTTTATTCGCAATCATTACATTCCCGACACCGTAATAGGTTCGCAGGAAATATGGCGGTTACATCACTTGCCGCAATCAAAAGGAAAATAATATACAGGTTCAGTTTTGCAACAAATCACACGTAAATTCAAAATTATTTCGGTTGTAGGCGCACGGCCGAATTTTATGAAAGTCGCGCCTGTTCACCGCGCTTTTGCCAAATATGCGGACCGGGTGGAGCATCATATAGTTCATACCGGTCAGCATTACGATGCGGCAATGAGCGATGCTTTTTTCAGCGACCTCGATATGCCTGCACCTTCGTTTTTTCTTGGCGTAGGTTCCGGTTCGCACGCAACGCAAACGGCAAAAATCATGACGGAGTTCGAGCGTGTATGCCTTGACATGAAGCCCGATTTCGTGATGGTGGCAGGCGATGTAAACTCTACGATAGGCTGCTCTCTGACTGCCGTAAAACTTGGAATTGCAACCGCCCATATAGAAGCCGGGTTGCGAAGTTTCGACCGTACCATGCCCGAAGAAATAAATCGAATAGCAACCGATGCAATTTGTGATTGGCTGTTTGTTACCGAACAAAGCGGTATGGACAATTTACTTGCGACGGGCAGTCCGGCCGAGCGCGTAAAATTTGTGGGCAATACCATGATAGATTCGATGCATTATGCTATGCCGAAAGCCAAAGCCTCGACTATTTTACGCGAACTTTCGCTTGAAAGCAAAAAATACTGTCTGGTTACATTGCACCGGCCGAGCAATGTAGATGAACCGGAACAGTTGCGTTTCCTTTTAGAAACGCTTGCCGACCTATCCAAACACCGTAAAATAGTTTTCCCGTTGCATCCGCGAACACGCAAGAACATTGAACGTTTCGGATTGCAAAGTCTTACTGAAGCCGCCCCCGGGCTTCTTACAATAGAGCCGCAGGGCTACGTATCATTCCTTGCGCTTATGCGCAGTGCCGATTTCATACTGACGGATTCGGGCGGAATACAAGAGGAAACCACTGCTCTCGGTGTTCCTTGCCTAACTTTGCGAGATACAACCGAGCGTCCAGTAACTTGCGAACTCGGCACCAATATTCTTATTCCGCCTACTTCCGAAAATATCCGTTCGGCTATAGATACAACGCTGAACGGCGAACGAAAAGCAGGGCACATACCGCCGCTCTGGGACGGAAATGCCGCCGAAAGAATTGTCGAAATTATTGTTAATCAATGCCTTATTCCGTAATGCACCAGCTTCTCTCGCGTTATATCTTTCAATTTTCAGCGCGGCTACTTACGCTTCTTATCGCTGTTTTTGCGATATATTCGGGCTCTGATGCGCAAGGTCAGGGTGCGGCTTTGACCGGTGCTTCGGAATTCGACAAAACGCTTCAATCAGCGGCACAGGCTTCCGCCGCCGATATAGGCAAAGACCAAACTCCGGCCGATGGAGTAATTTCGCCGGAATATTACCGAATCGGGCCGGGCGACGCGCTTTCGTTTCATGTTCTGCCGCTTCCGGGCATAGAACAGATAATCATTGTTTCAGCCGATAATTCCATTATTTTGCCGCGCTTCGGAAGCGTTTCTTTAGCCGGAAAAACACTGGCGCAAACAAAAGATACTATTGCGAAAATCTATGCTTTGCGCAATCCGAACGCATTGGTTTCCATATCGTTACGCCGTGCGCGCACAGTTTATTGCTCGGTTCGCGGCAATGTGGCATTTCCCGGCGTAAAGACATATCCGGCCAGTGCGCGAATTTCCAGCATAGTTGCGCTTGCCAATCAGCCGCCGGCCGCTGCCAATTCAAAACCGGCTTCTGCAAAAAATGCCGACGACGCTTCGACTGCTAATGTAAGTATTGCAGGATTATCGAGCTATGCGGCGCGCAACATTACGGTTCTGCATAGCGACGGCACTGCGGAAAATGCCGATATCATTCGTGCAAAATATGGCGCATCGCCAGAATCTGACCCTACGGTACGCGAAGGCGATGAAATAATAGTTCCTTTCGAGCCCGAGACCTTCTCTTCGATTTCCATAGGCGGAGCAATAAATCGCCCGGCTTCCTTAGCATTCAAAAACGGCGATAAACTTTCCATGTTACTCCGCGCCGGCTATGGACTACGCGACGATGCAGACCTTTCCAAGATAACTCTGACATTGCCCGACGGCTCGAAGCAAAAAGTTGCAATACAACACAACGGCGAACTCGACGGTGCCGACGCAATGCTTCAAGCCGGCTCGGCACTTACCGTCGGATATATTCCGCGAACGGAAAATACGATGCAGGGTTTGGCAGAAATAACGGGCGAGGCCGTAAACCCGGGAACTTATCCGATTATAAATAATCAAACCCGAATAAAAGACTTGATGGAACAAGCAGGAGGATTTACGCAAAACGCTTATTTACCTTTGGCTTACGTTGTCCGGCGCGAAAAAAACAAGCCCAACGTTGAAGTTGAAAAACCAGGTTGGGCACAAATACAATATACCGACTTGACTTTCGAAGATACTACGCGATTGCTGATTCACACCGCGCTGAAACGCCCCGTAGTTTCAATGGATTTCGTTAAGGCTTTTCGGGATAATTCCGCCGCAGACAATATAACGCTTGCGGACGGCGACATAATAGTAATTCCGGCAAATCCACGCCGCGTTTATGTGTACGGTCAGGTAAATCAGCCCGGATACGTAGAATTTACACCAGGGAAACGGTTAAATTGGTACGTAGAACGCGCAGGTGGCTATGCGGCCGGAGCAGAACAAGGTTTAGCTCGTATTATCAAGGGTAAAAACAAAGTATGGGTTGAAGATAACGACACCGTTTATGTAGAGGCAGGCGACGAAGTATATGCACCGCCGCCGCCATATACTCCGCCCGGGTATAATCTGCAACTTTACACGTTTATCGGAACAATATTGACTACGGTGGCTTTTCTTACCTCAACGCTTGTCGGACTCTTGAAAAAATAATAAAGCGGTTGCAATATTCCGTCCGACAAATTCTTACGTTTTAATGAAGCAATGCCCGACGTTTCCGTAATCATACCCACGTATAACAGTGCGGCGTATATTGCCGAAACACTTGCGTCAGTTTGTGCGCAAACGTTTGATTCTCTTGAAATTATCGTAATTGATGATTGCTCGGCCGATGCAACTTGCGATATTACGGCCGCCGCTGCAAGCAATGACAGTCGGATACGTTTGATAAAACTTGACAGGAACAGCGGCAGGCCCGCCGTTCCGCGAAATATAGGCATACGTGCATCGTGCGGTAAATTTATCGCTTTTCTCGATTCCGACGACCTTTGGCATTGCCAAAAACTTGAAATTCAGCTTGCGGCAATTCGTTCTTCCGGCGTTTCGTTTTGCTCTTCGCGAATGATTCGATTTACCGAAAAAAGCAAAATTAACAGATTGATGGAAACCCATTTTGACAGCAGTAAAATCAAGACTTCGCGCGTATCTCATAAACGCTTGTTGCATAAAAATGCCATTTGTAATTCTTCGGTAATTGTTGCACGCGAAATAATTCTCGAATCGCCGTTTATCGAGGATATGAGATATAAAGCCATCGAAGATTTTCATAATTGGCTGACCATACATCAACGCTATGGCTTTTCGAGTATTATTGTAGAAGCACCGCTTATGTTTTATCGTGTTGCTCATCTGTCTATATCTCGCTCAAAACTATTGATGCTGAAACGTAATTACACACTTTTTTCGGAATATAAAGTCGGCGGACGCAAACTCGGCTTAAAGCGGTTTTTCTATATCGGTTCTTATATTTACAACTCTTTGCGGCAAAAATTGTTCGGATCCGATTTCCGGCAGTAACTATGGCTAATGTTTATAGCGAACATATTTCGGATTTTCAAGCGTCATTGCCCGATTTGCGGCGTTCCCGCACACCGAACGGACTGTTATCGCCTGTATTTTTTCAGTTTGCGGCCGATTGTGCGGCAATAGCGACAAGCTATGCAATATTTACCGTATTGCGCTATTTATTCGGGGCTTACGATGTTCCTTTCGAGCTGTCGTTTATGCATCTTGTTGTGTTGCCTTTGGCAATTGCCGTATATTTTTTACCGGTATTTTGGATGTTCGGCCTTTATCGCGATTGGTTAGACCGTTCGCCGTTCGACGAATTCTTTGTGGTTATGCGGGCTTCGTTTTGGAGTTGCTTCGCATTATTTATGCTTATTGTGATAGACAGCCAAAATTTTCATAAATATCGGCTGAAAATCATTATTTTTTGGATTATTTTATTTTCCGCAGTTTTTGCTTTTCGACTCGGTGCGCGTTTGTTGCAACGCAATTTACGGCGGCGCGGAATTGTGGCTTTGCCCACAGTAATAGTTGGCTCGGCTCAACGAATTAACTTACTGCTCGATTGGATGCGCGAGAATCCGGCAAGAGGTTATTATGCTCGCGGACTTGCCGTGGAAACGGGCGGCGGAATGCAGCAAATCGAAGGCGCGAAAGTTACATCGGCCGAAAACGCCGACTCGCTTATTGCCGAAATTCGCCCGCAAGTGGTTTTAATATCTTCCGAAACTATAGGGCATCAACAGCTTTTGACCATTACTTCGCATTGCGCAGAGAATAAAATTCGCGTGAAAATTGTTCCCGATTTATACGAAATATTCACCGGACTTGCACGTGCGGTTCCGATGTACGGTGCGCCGCTTATAGAAGTAACCACGCAAATACTGCGCCCTTGGCAGGAAACGGCAAAGCGTACTTTCGATATTATTTTCAGTTTGGCCACGCTTATTGTCGGACTGCCCGTTTGGTTGCTTATAGCCGCTATCGTAGGTATTGAAACTAAGGGCGGTGTATTATTTTTGCAGACGCGTATCGGCAAAAACGGCAAACCGTTCCGTATGTATAAATTTCGCTCGATGGTGCAAGATGCAGAAAAAGACGGGCAAAAATGGACAACTGTGAACGACCCGCGAGTAACCCGATTCGGAAGAATTTTGCGAAAAACGCATCTCGATGAAATTCCGCAGTTTTGGAATGTTCTGATCGGCGATATGAGCATCGTGGGGCCGCGCCCCGAACAACCCAAATTTGTGGATAGATTCACTAAAATTCTGCCTTATTACAGTCGCCGGCTTATTGTGCGCCCGGGCATTACGGGTTGGTGGCAAATAAATTCCAAGGCTTACTCCGAGTCTGTAGAGCAAATAGAGTTGCGCCTGCGCAACGATTTTTATTACATAGAAAATATGTCGTTGAAATTAGACTTCGAGATACTGATACGAACTGTTTACTGCGTAATCAGCGGCCACGGTCAAACTTAAAGCGAGCATTAACTTTGAAAACCATAGTCGTCATTCCAACTTACAATGAATGTGATAATATTCGGAATATTATCGCGGCCGTTTTGAACGCTCTCGATGGCGTTCATGTTCTTATTGTAGATGATAATTCTCCCGATGGCACAGCAGATATGGCACGGGAAATAAAAGCGACAGACCCGCGCGTTTTTTTGATTGTGCGCCCGGGCAAAATGGGACTTGGCACCGCGTATTGCGAAGGCTTCGCTTGGGCATTATCGAACGGATATGAAGCAATAATGGAAATGGATGCGGATTTTTCGCATGATCCGGCAGATATTCCCCGATTTATCAAGGAATTGGAGAATGCAGACGTTATAATCGGCTCGCGCTACAGCAACGGCGTGAATGTGGTCAATTGGCCGCTTAAACGACTCATTTTATCGTATTCGGCCAATCTTTACACGCGGATCATAACAGGGATGCCCGTAAAAGACGCAACCGGCGGTTTCAAAGCATTCCGCGCCGAAGCGTTGCGCCTTGTTGATTTCTCAAAAATTCATTCAAACGGCTACGCTTTTCAAATTGAAATGAATTACAGACTTTGGAGGGCAGGAGCGCGTGTAAAGGAAATTCCGATAGTATTTATTGACCGACGAAGCGGCGTTTCGAAAATGAGCCGAAATATTGTATATGAAGCCGCCCGACTTGTATGGAAATTGAAATTCCTCGATATAATAGGACGATTGTAACAGCGTATAGCGGCAACTCATAACTCATAACTCATAACTCATAACTCATAACTCATAACTCATAACTCATAACTCATAACTCATAACTCATAACTCATAACTCATAACTCATAACTCATAACTCATAACTCACAACTCATAACTCAT
>JADZAA010000018.1 GCA_020852855.1 Bacteroidota bacterium | reverse complement strand
TAGTACAAAAGGGAATGCGCAAAGCTTCAAGAAGCACATAAAGAAAGTACTTTATGAATACAGGAACAACAGTAAAATAATAATGGTATTAGATAATGTGCGCTATCATCATTGCAAATACATAAAGGGTTATACTAAATTTACTCCATTAAAAATTTAGTATAACCTGTAATATAAGTTGCAACTGTCAATACTTGCAGGTCGTTGCGTTGTTTAACGATGTTTCGCTCGGACATATCAATTTTAACTCTTGGTAATACGAATAAATTATCAAGAAATACTAAAAACTTTCTCAGCATTAAAATTACGGCCATGAAAATTTTTTCTTTTCTTGCTATCTGTCAGGCGATGCTACTATTAACGGGAACTATGTTTGCCCAAACCTGGCCGACTTCGTTTGGTGCGGGTATGAATGGCGATGTAAACGCTTTGGCGGTCGACAAAGTCAATAACATTTTGTATGCCGGTGGTTTATTTACGCAAGCCGGCGGTAAGCCTGCCAATAAAATTGCCAAATGGAGCGATACATCTTGGCAAGCCATGGGTAGCGGTGTAAGCGGTAATGTGTATGCCATGCTGTTTCATGCCGGCAGGTTGTATGTTGGCGGTACATTTGACGCAGTTGACGGAATACCGGCGAAAAACGTAGCCTACTACGATGGTACTTGGCATTCCATGGACGGCGGATTAACGGGTACATTAGCCGAAGTACGTGCTTTTACGGTTTTCAATAATGAAGTTATAGCGGGTGGAAAATTCTCGGAGTCCGGGTTAATGAACAATCTGGGCAATGTAGCCCGATGGAACGGAGCAACATGGATGTCTTACGGCACGGGATTAAACAACAAGGTATGGGCACTCGAGGTCTACCGGAATGAATTATATGCCGCCGGGCAATTTGATTCAACAGGTAGCGGAATATATTGCTATGCAGTAGGGAAATGGAACGGAATTATATGGCAAAGTTTAGGCGAAGGGCCGGCTGCTTTAGTTCGCGCACTAAAAATTTACAACAATGAATTATATGCCGGAGGTAATTTCGTTTGTGTTGGGAACAATGATTTAACGAAATATCTTACCAGCAGCAAAATTTGCCGGTGGAACGGATTAAAATGGTCGAACATAGGACCATCTGCTTGGAATGGCGGCAGCCCGGCTAATTGTACCGGAGCAAGCGACTTGGTATCGGCACTTCACGTTTTTAACAATGAATTGTTTTTGGGCGGTTTGTTTACTTCGGTTATCAACAGCGGACCTTCATCTACGTGCGCCTACCGGATTGCACGAAGCAACGGCTATTTTTTTGCACCGGTTGGCCCGGCCTGCGACGGTGTGGGCGGAGCTATTTCGTTTCCAACAGTAAATGCCATTGCTACATATAACGGTAATTTGGTTTTAGGCGGTCGGTTTGGATTGGCCGGAGGAAATGTATCTCCATTTATTACTTTACTTAATCCGCCTCCCGTTAATGAAATAAATGTTTACCATCATTTAGAATATCGCCACTTGGGTATGGAAGACCCCGCTTTACTTCTGAAAGGCAGAGTTGATATAAGACCGTTAAACGACATAAAAATTTGTGCCGATGGCTCTAAATCAACAGTATTTCAGTTTATTGTAAAAGATGTGGTAAAGGAATCGTATGTGCGCTTCAGGATTAAGAGCGATTCGCTAGGTCAAAACCCCGATACATATGGCGAATTTAATGTATCAGACTATACACTTAGCGGCGATACTGTAACCGTGCGCTATACGCATCCTAATCATTTAGCATCAAATTTTTCTACTTTCAGAGCCGATTCGGTTCAAATAACCGATATATCCAACAACAAAATTCTTTACAATTTACCCGTAAAAATTTACAGGTCACCCGTTGTTTTAATTCACGGATTATGGAGCGACGGTAATTTTTGGAAACCCTTGGAAAAATATTTGCAGAGCAAGGGTTATTTGCCGCAGTTGACTTACTGTCCGGATTACGAAGATTTTAATGCAGTAGCATTCCATCAAAACGCAATCATAGTGCCAGAAGCCATCAGGCAAACCCTTATGCATGCGAGGCATGGCAATTACTCTGCCGGTGCGTGCGATTTAGTTGTACATAGCATGGGCGGAGTACTTTCTCGATTATATATTCAGCAAACACCCTATCATTACGATGTTCATAAACTGATAACCGTCAATTCTGTTCACTCCGGTACGCAAACCGCCAATTTACTTACCAATCCTGCATTTGCCGGACTGAATTTTATTTTTAATTGGGGCGGTATGGACTGCTTAGGCGGTGCCGTAGATGATTTCAGAGTAAACAGTGCTGCCATAACAGGCAGCTTAAACGGAGGATTGCTTAACTACCGGAAAGTTCCGTCGCACACAGTTACCTCCAATATTACGGTTTCTACCTTTGCCCAGCAAACTGCTCTTAACGATTGGACTACATTTTTCGGTTATGCCGCCGCTCTTTTTGCCGGATTCGGTACAGAGGTCAAGGCGGTTGATGCGTTTATGGCATCGGTATTTCAAAGTACTTCGCACGATTTGATTGTGCCGGAAGCATCGCAAAGCGGCGGATGCGGCAAAACTACTTCGCTTACACCTTTTTGGCACAGTTCAATAAAAAATCACACCACACAATTTCAGGAAATAGAACAATTACTGCTCAAATCTCCTTCCGATACCGCATATTTCAGTTCAAACGGTTTTCAGCCCCCGATTTTATCTTCACTATATGTACTTGCCGGAAACAATCACAATAACTCCCAATCATCGGGCGATGTGATGTTTGCAAATTTAAGTGCCATAGATACCATTACTTCCAATATGAACGCCACATTCGATATATCTTCAACGGGAAATATACAACGGATGTTTCTGGCTGTCATCGGAAGTCCTGCGGCGATTTTGTTTGCAGATACAGCCGCTCCTGCGGCATCTGTAACTTTTCCTATTGACAATAATATTTTCGGAAAAGCAAAAGTTGTTCTTATAGGGTATGATTCCGTTGGAGTAATTGATATTGATACCGTCGAAATCGTTGTGGAGGATTATCCCGGATATCAATGCTCTTCGCTTCAAACTTATCCGGAAAATATTTTTTTACCTCAAGGCAGTACCGGAACAATGCAAGCGACTGTTTCCTGCACGGGAGGCGAAAGGTGTGTAACGCAACAAAGTAATTGTGTATTCGAGGTTCTTGATAAAAATGTGGCGGTTAATATTTCTAAAAATCGCATTAAAGCCATGCAACCCGGTGAAACAAAGGCAGTCGCACATTATTTGGGGCTAACGGATACAATTACGATAATTGTGAATGATACTGTTAACGACCTTGTGGTTTCAGGCGTGAATTTACCTTGTGAAGAGCAGCAACTTGGCATATCCGTTCCGCTTTATGGAAACATTAATGTAAAAGTGTATCCGAATCCTTTCAAGCAGACAGTAAATTTTGCTTTTAATGAAGCAACTACGGTCAATAATGCAACGTTTGTTCTGTCGGATATAATAGGGCGGGACATAATGCACCTTGAAAATATTAATCGGAATAATTTCGAAATAAACTTGGCTGACTTTGGAAGCGGAATTTATTTTTACAAGATAATAATGCAGGATAAGCACGCTTCGGGAAAAATATTGAAGCAATAAATGCTTCATCTTTGAAATTCAGTATCATTCGAATAATCGGACGATTTATTTTTTTGCATCTGTGAGTGTTAATTCTGCCATGTTTAACGGTATTGATTTTATCGCAAATGCAAAATTTCCCCGTTGCACACCTTGTACGACTGCAATATTTTGCAAGCAAATTCCAAAGCGGCGTACAATTCAAAGCCGCATATTCTAAACTATCTAAATGGAGGTTTTTTATGTATGTCGGTAGTATTATCATCATCGGATTGCCGCAATTTCGGTACTTGCGACGGCGGTGAAATCCGTATGGTTATTTCTTGCTTTGTAAAATTGAGCAGCTGTAACAAACACGGAATACCGGTAGGCTATATAACGCCCTATAACGATAAGGGCGTTGCAAACCCGAAATATGATATATTCGGCGATGTCGGTCTGATTTTTGGAATACATGGATTGTCCCAGAAATTAAAGAATAGGAAGGCAACGATAGTAACCAAAACGAAACCGCCGGAACTATTCGACAGACAGAAGCAAGTAGAAAAAAGTGCCGGATTTATTAACTTTCAGATAGGATATTCCACACAAAATCTTAAGACATTCAACAGTCGTATTTCCAATTTGCCGCAAATAAAAAATACAATAATTTCGGCAGAAAATTTAGTACCAATTTAAACAACTTTGAGGTATTTTTATGAGATTCTTTCTGAACTTCTCGATAGTCGTTGTAGTTTGTATCGGCTGTGCAACGGCATGGTCGCCGGCATCGGCGCAAACCGGCAAAAAAAGGACTAATACGGTTGAAATTGATGTACTTGTCGACAACACGGCATTTGCAGCGATTGAGGAAGCCGCAAAACAAGTGCCCTCCGCGGTTCTTACCGGAAAAATCTATACTATTCCGCTTAGTGCCCTTAAAGGGGCTGCCGTACATATTGCTTTGCTTAAGATAGGCGATAGGTTGAGTTGCGATAAAATTTGCAGGCAATTTCAGATTTGGGCACTTAGCTATGCGAAGCGTAAACTGCCATTCTCCGATGATCCCGCTTTTAATATAGAAGTCAAACTTGTAGATGATACCGGTGCAACGCTGATGATTGTAACCGTTCCTTTTTTTGCTAAATGCAATAGTATCAACAGCAAGGGAGAGGCGGTAGGCTATGCTGCACCTATCGGCCCGAAAGGCGCAACCATGAAACTTGATGTGTTCGGTGACGGCAAAATTATCCTTGAACGTATTGAATGTCCGTGTCCGTAAGTAAATACAACAAGAGGAGATTAACAATGAACATTTTAACTTCGGCAATTTTGATTGCCGCAATTGTATGTGAGTTTGTGCCTGGGTCCGACGCATTCGCGCAGAATCCGGTTACAAAAGTTGTTGTTAAACGAAAATTAGTTACGACTACGGTAATTATGGACGGAAAAATTGTTAGTTCGGAAACCAAATGGTTTCTCGAGGCAATATGCAGAACGGGAAATAAATCTACGCTTAAAACATTGACGATAGAAGAATACTTGGAACTTTATTTTGACGATGTTCACCGCGAGCAGGAAAAGGGCGTGGCACCCGTTGTATCTGGGAAGACAAAAATCGTCAGCGAGGGCAATTCACGTATCCTAACCGACGAAATGACAATTCAAACAACACTTTACGGCCCGTGCCGGTAAAACGAGAGTCGGCTGTGAATAAAAAATAAAATTATCGGCGCGTTGTTTCGGGCTGTTTTTTAGCCGGAACTCTCGTTGCGTATAATCGGCTCGATTTAAATAAAATTACGATAAACCTGTTGAATTTCACGGATTACCGGCATTTCCAATTTGACTCTATGCCCGGCAGATTAAAGAAAATCTGTCGGGCTTTTTTTATTTTGGCTGATAGCGTTAATTTTCCTAATTTGTAATAGTTGCTTTATATATTCTTTTAACTTTATACCCTAAATATGGGAATCGGGAATCGGGAATCGGGAATGTAATTGCGGGTTTATTTGCTATAAATGCCTTGTTACAGATAATGATTTCAACCGATTATATCTTTGTGCCGATATAAAATATCGCTGTATTTTGAATATAGCCTATAGGTACGGTTTGACAACTCACGAAATCAGAAATATACTCCGAAAAGATATATCGGTCGAGTGCTTAACAATAGAAGCAATTTCTGGTATGCGGAGGCGTGTTTTGCCGTTTTATGACCATACTTATACACTTTTAGAAAAATAGGTTATACTAAATTTTTAATGGAGTAAATTTACAGGGAGAAAGTTGGAAATGGAATTTATAGATTTTCTACGTGAGATGTTAGGCATTACCGAAGATTTTGCCATTACTCGAATAGATAAAGAT
>JADZAA010000017.1 GCA_020852855.1 Bacteroidota bacterium | reverse complement strand
TAATAGATTTGTGAGAAGTTTGGAAGAAAGGAAGAAGGCATTTTGGACTATGTTTTCGCACTATCAGAAACCAAACAATGAATTGCAGAAGATTTGTGTAATAAATTATTGAACTCTATGTAATATAAGCAGGTATTTATTTTGCCGCTATTTTATCTGCATCTAGAAAAATGATACAGTGCGATACCTGCCGCTACCGATACGTTCAGCGACTCTGCGCCGTCGCCCGGGATAAAAAAGGTTTGTGAGGCGACCGCAAGTATTTCGGGCGAAATTCCGTGTGATTCATTGCCGAATATAACGCCGAATTGTTTCTTCGGGCGGCATTGCTCTAATGCGACCGAGCCGTCAAGTGTAGCACAAAAAAAAGAGAAACGGGGAAAGTCTTGTGTAATTGCAGTTGCAATATCCGGTGTATCAATGATATTGCATCGAAATATCGAGCCCATAGCAGCGCGTACAACTTTGGGACTAAATCTATCGGCACAGTTCTTTCCCAGCAATATCGAGCGAAAACCGAACCAATCGGCAGCACGAATAATAGTTCCCATATTTCCCGGGTCTGCCACTCCGTCGAGAATAATCAGCGTTTCGGATACTGCTTCGCTTTTACTTTTCGGATATTCCGCCACGCCGACTATTCCCTGCGGCGTTTTGGCATCGCAAATCGCCTCGAACTCTCGGCCGCCCAAGGCGAATACAGGTACTCCGCAACGCTCAAATTCCGATGCAATAAGCTGTTCGTTGCGGTCTGCTGCATTATCGAGTATAATTGCTGCCGTGCGAAACGTACTTTCAAGCAATTCTTGGCAAAGTTTGCGTCCCTCCGCCAAAAAACAACCTGCTTCATCGCGTCCTTTTCGCGTATGCAATGAACGAATAAATTTACGGTCGGCATTGGAAAGTTGCGGAAAGTCGGGAATGTTCATATTATATCGCAGCAATAAAAAAAATCCCCGAAACTAATCTGTTTCGAGGAAAGAATTTTCCGTCTGCCTTACGGCAAAATCACATCAACGTGGCAAAAACCGGTTCGCGCCGTGTTAACTCGGAGCCGGCAACTATAATATCCACCGTAACATCGGAATTATCGAGAGTGCAACGAAGTTCTGTTGCTCTCACCAATTCAATACGGTTCAAGGCTTTAATACATGCCTGACTTACGCGCTGCGCTACGTCTTGCGGTAATCCGAAAAATCTGACATCCATGTCGGAAACGTCGCTGAAACAAGGAACCGCTTTAACGACGAATTGGCGCCTTCGGCTTTCCATTTGATAAACCTGTCGGTTGTTAATAATAAATAATTACGTCAGAATCAAAGCATCAATTATCGTGCCGTTATCGTACAATTATTCGATTGGGGCATATTTTTTTATTTTTTGCAAATAAGCGTATTGCTTTGTTCGTCTAAATAAATTGTACGCGGCGGCAAATGTCCGGACAAGTGTGCAATAAATCTGACACGCTTATCCGCCTTACGTTTCCACAACATAATATGCCGACGTTTAACTATTTACGGGAGTTTTTCTATGTTTGATATATTCGAAAAGTCTGCTTCGACACAGACAATTTCTATCCCCACGGGTATAACGGGTGCAGAGGAAAGCGACGACATACTCGTTACGCTGAAAGCAATCGGCGAAATAAAGAAGATTAAAGAGCAGAACAGCATTCCGCAAGATTACGGCTTGCGATTTGGCGTTAAGGGCGGCGGTTGTTCCGGTTTGTCGTACTCGCTCGGCTTTGATGCTGCTCCGCGCGAAAACGACCGGATTATGGACGCAGAAGGCGTGAAGATTTTCATTGACAATAAAAGCGTATTTTACCTGATGGGCATAACGCTTGATTATACCGACGGATTAACCGGACGCGGATTTACATTCAACAATCCGCGTGCGGCAAAGACTTGCGGTTGCGGCAGCTCGTTCGGCGTATAAATACCGCAATAATTTTTCTTGTAAATTTACCACTAAAACAGGAGCAAATATACATGGCTTACGAATGGAAATTCAATCCGCGTCCGTATTCGGACGAAGAAGCAAAGGAATTGCTGAAAAACGTAATCTCGTCTGAAACGGCCGATTGGCACTATAATACGCATCACAAAGGATACGTAACTTTTCTTAATAAAATCGAAGGCGAACTTGCATCGGCCGACTGCGCAGCAGCAAACGGTAATTATTCGCAAATCGGCGAACTTAAACGCAGAACAACATGGAATCATGCGGGTGCTTTGTTGCACGACGTTTATTGGGAAGTTTTGGGCGGCAACGGCAATCCGGCAGCCGCGCCCGAAACTCTCGCGGCAATCGAGCACGAATTCGGCAGTTTCGACGCTTGGAAAGCCGATTTCAAAGCAACTTGCATAGCCGCAAAACTTTCCGGCTGGGGCGTATTGACCTACGACCAATTATACGGCAAACGCCTGCTGAACGTATTGGTCGACGAGCATCATTACGGGGCGATTTGGGGTGGAATACCGCTGATTGCCTGCGACGTATTCGAACACGCATACTATCATAAAGACGGCCCGGGGCGCGGCAAATACGTAGACAATTTCCTCGCAAATCTGCATTGGGAACGTATCGAGGAACGCTATAAACGCTTTGTCAAATAACAACTTGTCATCTGCGCTAAACTACATCTGCCGCCGTCCGCAAAATTTGCGGGCGGCATTTTTTTGTAAAAACTTTTCCGCTGTTTTTTAGTATCTTCGCGCAGACAACAGCCGCTTGCGCCGCGTTTGACAAGGCGTATAAGCCGCCGCAACCAAATAAGCAAGCAATGATAGAACTACAAAACATACATAAAATTTATCCGAACGGATCGCACGCTCTCAAGGGAGTTTCGCTGACAATCAACAAAGGCGAATTTCTGGCAATTATAGGTTTGAGCGGGTCGGGAAAATCCACATTGTTGCGTTGCATTAACCGGTTACATCAGCCTACAAGCGGTCGGATTTTTTTTAACGGACGCGATGTAACCGATATTTCAGGTGCGGAATTACGCAATTACCGCCGACAAATAGGCATGATTTTTCAGCATTTTAATCTGATTAAACGGCGAACTGCACTCGACAATGTTTTGGCAGGCCATCTTGGCTCTATGCCTATTTGGCAATCATTGACAGGACGCTTTTCCGAGGAAATTCGACGCGAAGCTTTGCATAATCTGGAAATTGTAGGCGTAGCCGATAAAGCAAATCAACGTGCCGACGCTTTAAGCGGCGGACAGCAACAGCGTGTGGCCATAGCCCGCTCACTGATGCAAAAACCCGAAATTCTGCTGGCCGACGAACCCGTGGCAAGCTTAGACCCCGCAACTTCACATTCGGTAATGCAGTATTTGGAACATATCAACAAAAAACTCAATTCAACCGTTGTATGCAATCTTCACTTTCTTAGTTTAGTTAGGCAATACGCCACACGCGCCATAGCCTTGCGCGACGGCGAGAAAGTGTTCGACGGCTCGCCGGCCGATATTACGGATTCGTGGTTCCGCACTATCTACGGCGAAGATGCGCGCGAAGTGGAAATACGATAGAAAAAATACTTTGCTGCTCCGTATTTTACTTGTATTTCTCCTTTCCGGAAAATTCAGATGAAAATACATGGAACACAGAAGCGCATCATTGTAACTTTCTTTACAATAATAGGAATAAAGTAATGGCTTGGTTTTTACGCTCAAAAAAAAATATCGAGGATAATATACAGCGTGAGATTCCGGACAACCTTTTTACCAAATGTCCGTCGTGCAACGAAATTATCTATAAGCGGCAATTTGAAGAGCAATTCAGCACCTGCCATAAATGCGATCATCATTTTCGCATAGGAAGTGCCGATTATATCGAGTTGCTGTTCGACGCGGGAACTTTCGTGGAAACCGATGCAAATGTACGCTCGGCAGATCCATTGAATTTTATTGACACCAAGCCTTATTCCGAACGCCTTGCCGATGCCTATAAGCGCACGTCTATGAGCGATGCGCTGACCATAGGTTACGGCGACGTATTAGGGCGGCAAATTTCTTTCGGTTGCATGAATTTCGGATTTGTGGGCGGCAGCATGGGCTCGGTTGTAGGCGAAAAATTTTACCGTGCAGCCAAACGTGCTATCACCGAGCGAACTTCTTTAGTCGTAATTTCTACTTCCGGCGGAGCGCGTATGCAGGAGGCCGCTCTATCGCTTATGCAAATGGCAAAAACTGCTGCTGTTCTGGGTGAGTTAGCCGAAGCACGCTTGCCTTATATCTCGATTCTTACCGACCCCACAACCGGTGGCGTAAGTGCATCGTTCGCTATGCTGGGCGATATTAATATAGCCGAACCTAAAGCACTTATCGGTTTTGCCGGGCCGCGCGTCATAGAACAAACCATTCGCAAAAAACTGCCCGAAGGCTTCCAACGCTCAGAAGCATTGCTCAAAAACGGAATGATTGATATGATTGTTCATCGTCGTAATTTGCGCGATACACTATCCGCAATACTCGACAGATTACATAATTGACCATTTCGCTTCGCAAGAGGATTTTATGCGGAAATAGCCGGAATTTACAAGAAAAGCCCTCGTCCGGCAAAACGGATAAGGGCTTTTTCTTTAATTGCTTCTATTTTGGAAGCGTTTTTTTTAGTAATCCATTCCGCCGCCGGGCATTTGCGGAACCGGAGCTTCTTTTTGCGGTTTTTCCACGATGGTTGCCTCGGACGTGATGAGCAACGACGCTACGGAAGCCGCGTTTTCCAATGCTACGCGAGAAACTTTCGTGGGGTCAATTACACCTGCCGCAATAAGGTCTTCGTAGGTTTCGTTCGCTGCATTAAAGCCGAATGCACCCGTGCCTTCTTTTACTCTATTAACAATAACCGACGCTTCAAGTCCGGCATTTGCAACAATTTGGCGCAACGGCTCTTCAACGGCGCGACGAATTATGTTAATGCCTGTCTGAATGTCATGATGCGAGCCTTTTACGCTGTCGAGCGCGCTGACCGCACGCAGATAAGCAACACCGCCGCCCGGTACGATTCCTTCTTCGACTGCAGCGCGAGTGGCGTGAAGCGCGTCTTCTACGCGCGCTTTCTTTTCTTTCATTTCCACTTCGGTAGCCGCACCGATTTTCAGTACTGCAACGCCGCCCGAAAGTTTGGCCAAACGCTCTTGTAATTTTTCACGGTCATAATCGCTGGTCGTTTTGTCGATTTGCGACTTGATTTCGTTAATACGCTTTTTGATGTCATCGCTTTTGCCGGCACCTTCCACAAGCGTAGTATTGTCTTTGTCAATTGTAACGCGCTTTGCAGTGCCAAGATAGGCTAGCGTGGCACTTTCGAGCTTGAAGCCTTTTTCTTCGCTGATTACCGTGCCGCCGGTAAGAACTGCTATGTCTTCCAGCATAGCTTTGCGGCGGTCGCCGAAGCCCGGTGCCTTTACGGCAGCAACGCGCAATGTTCCGCGCAATTTATTTACAACAAGCGTAGCAAGTGCTTCGCCTTCAATGTCCTCCGAAATAATAACTAATCCGCGGCCTGATTGTGCGGTTTTTTCAAGAATCGGCAACAAATCTTTAATTGCCGAAATTTTCTTGTCGTGAATCAAAATATACGGATTTTCAAGTGCAGCCTCCATAGTGTCGGCATCGGTTACAAAATACGGCGACAGATAGCCGCGGTCGAATTGCATACCTTCAACCACGTCCATCGAGGTGTCGGTGCCTTTGGCTTCTTCTACCGTAATTACGCCGTCTTTGCCTACTTTTTCCATCGCATCGGCGATTAAATTGCCTATCGTAGAGTCGTTATTGGCTGAAATTGTACCTACTTGTGCAATTTCTTTTTTGCCCTCTACTTCGCGGCTCAGATTTTTCAGCTCTTTGGTAATGGCTGCAACTGCAATGTCTATCCCGCGCTTCAAATCCATCGGATTTGCACCGGCCGTAACAACTTTCAAACCTTCGGCTACAATTGCTTGCGCCAGAACCGTGGCAGTAGTGGTGCCGTCGCCGGCTGCATCGCTGGTTTTCGAGGCTACTTCTTTGACTAACTGTGCGCCGAGATTCTCGCCCGCATCTTCAAGTTCGATTTCTTTCGCTACGCTTACGCCGTCTTTGGTTACGGTGGGTGCGCCGAATTTTTTGTCAATAATCACATTGCGGCCTTTCGGGCCCAGCGTAACCTTAACAGCATTGGCTAATTGGTCTACGCCGCGCTTCAAAGCTGTACGTGCGTCCACGTCGAACGTTATTATCTTGCTTGCCATGAAAAAATACTCCTTATTGTTTAATGTTGAAGATTTAACTTGTTGAATTATTTAATGACAGCGAAAATGTCGCTTTCGCGCATGATAAGCAGGTCTTCGCCGCCCACATTGATTTCAGTGCCGGAATATTTGCCGTAAAGAACCTTATCGCCCGGCTGAACTTGCATGGCTATCAATTTTCCGTCGTCATTATGCTTGCCGGCACCTACGGCCACAACTTCGCCCTGCATCGGCTTCTCTTTAGCCGTGTCGGGAATAATAATGCCGCCTGTTGTTACTTCTTCCGGCTGTGCGGGGCGCACAAGCACGCGGTCGTGCAACGGTGTTACGTTCATCGTAAAACTCCTTGAATTTTAAGTAATGGAACAAAGAAAGAACAGAAATTCGTCTGTTTAGCACTCTTTAACGCGGAGTGCTAAAAATTATTGTATAAAATTTAGCCGCTTCTCTTTTTGCTTCAAAATTTTCCCGAATTTTGCGGCGAATTGGTCTTGTACGACAATCGTAAAAAATGGAGGAATTATGAATATGTTTCACGGAATTGCCGCGTTTATTTACGTGCTGTCGGCAGTTGCCTATGCAATGCAGGCACGGGCAGAAACGGCAGACTCGGCCGCAACGCGCCGAGCAGCCGAAATGCACCGACGCTGGATGGAAGCCGCACACCCCACGCCGAAATTCGAATCGGAACGCGAACCTACGCCGGCCGAGAAATTTCACTCTACGGTTGCTATTGTTCCGCTTGCGGAGCAAATCGGCGGCGCACCGTTTCTCGATACGAACATGATTGAACCGGAAACAGACCAAATGCCGGTACAGAACGAATCTTCAATTGCAATTAACCCGCTTAATTCAAAAAACTTAATAGCCTCGGCCGTGGATTATCGCGGACAATCTTCCACTTGGGTATACGTTAGCGACGACGGCGGAAAGTCATGGCGCAACATCAATCTCGGCAAGCCCTTTACCGGCTGGACTTCGAGTAACGATCCGTCGGTTGCATTTGCCGACGACGGAACAGGTTATTTAATGTACGGCGGTTTCGGCAACAGAAATTTGTCTAATCCCGAAAATGGAGTTTTCCTTGCTCGAACAAACGACGGAGGCAAGACATGGAAAGCACATATACCCGTAATTCTTCACCGCGGCGTACAAACGGCGGACTCGAATTTTGAGGACAAATACTACGTTCATGTTGATAATTCACCGCAATCTCCTTATTTCGGAAGAGTTTATACGCCTTGGAAGCGTGTTGTGGCACGTGATTCGTCAACGCAAATCGTGGCAACCTATTCTACGGATAAAGGCGATACTTGGAGCATTCCCGTACAGGTAAGCGCACGTCTGCCGCGCTCTTCGGAAGACACAACTTTCGGGCAAAGTTTTCCGCTTATTCGCACGGGGCCGAACGGCGACGTATATTGTTTCTGGAACTTTGGTCCGCAACGCGGCATAGGTTTTTCAAAGTCAAACGACGGCGGCGCGTCGTGGAGTACGCCTCGAATTATACATAAATACAATTCTATCGGAACTGCAAAGCAAATAGCAGAAGGTGTGCGCCATATCTTGAAAGGTGCCGTGCGAGTCGAATCTTATCCAACAATTATTTGCGACCTGACTAATGGTCCGCGACGAGGCGGATTGTACATGGCTTGGGCTGCCGATTCTGTTCCGAACATCTACTTTTCGCGTTCTGCCGACGGCGGAAATACTTGGACAACTCCCAAAATAATACATGAAACGCAAAAAAATGACCAGTTTTGGCCTTGGATTGCACTTGACCCCACAAACGGCGATATTGCTGCAATGTATTTGGACAGTCGCGACGATGAAAATAATATAGGTGTAAACTGCTATGTAAGTTATTCAAGTGACGGAGGAGACACTTGGCGGGATTTTCGGGCTTCGGACGCATACAGCGACTTACGCCGTAATCCGTTCGCCGGTAATAATTTTGCCGGCGACTACAGCGGCTGCGACTTTTACGGCGGAATAATTTATCCGTCTTGGGTTGATATGCGGAATACCGTTACAAATATAGCCGATAATGACGCATACACGGCGATTGTTAATTTGCGAATTCCTCGCCCCGACGAGCCTTTTACCGCCCAAACTTTACCCGCCGCGCCAACTGAAATAAGTTTGTCATGGACTCCTCCCAAAGAGCGCGTTCTCGGACAGCCGTTGAACGTAAGTGAATTTTCTCATATTCTTTACCGTGACGGAGTACAAACAGCGGAGTTGCCCGGCGCAACCGATTCATATCGCGACAGCGGACTCGAGCCTTATCGAAAATACTCTTACAAAATAATAGTCGCCGCCGGAGCCGACAGCAGCGCACCGCGAGAATCTTATGCTTTTGCCGGGGGTTCAAGATTGCCCGACAAGCCCGCGCTTATAGCAGGAAAAGGCACGGATAACCGAGAAGTACGGCTGACTGCACGAGTACCGTCGCTACGTTCGGACAGCATAACGCCGTTTGTAAATCCAAAATCTATAATAATTTACCGCGACGGTGCAAAAATTTCCGAATCGCCCATAACGGTAGACGATACCGGAAAAACGATAGTTGTAACCGACACGCCGCCCGAGCGCGGCTGGTATCGCTACGCCATATCGGTATCGGATGCCGCAACGCCTTCGAATGAAAGTGCGATTACGCCTCGTCTATTGCTCTATACCGGACCGGCAAACTCTGTTTTCAGGGAGAATTTCGACGGTGCGCCAAGTCGCTATCTTACGTCTGCATCATGGGCTGTAACATCGTCGTTCGGTCATTCCGGCAATTCTTCGCTGACTAATTCTTTCGAGAAAGCATACAGTAACAATGAACGCGATACTTTCGTGATTTTTCCCGTTTTAACCTCGTCACCTCGTGAGTTGAGATTTTTCCATGCGGCAATAATTCATCAGTCGGACAGCGGCTTTGCGGAATATTCCAGCGATTACGGCAAATCATGGAAACGTTTTGCCGCTTTCAATAATTCGATGTTTGCGCCATGGGCAGACGGCACTTTGAACGGAGCGGATTGGCGCGAAGAAAAATTCACTTTACCTGCGACGGCAGACACCGCATTGCTTAGGTTTCGTTTTGCCGCAAACTTCCGCAATACCGATGTCGGCTGGTTCATTGACGATATTACGATAGATGCGCCAACCTCCGCAGAAATGCGGGAAAAACAAGAGCAAATAACGCTATATCCTAATCCCGCACAAAGTTACATTGTAATGCGCCTGCCTTTCAATTCGGCCGTCGACATTATAATAACCGATGCAATAGGCGAGCGCATAGAATTGCCGCCGGACGCGATTAGGCAAAACGGCTCTCATATTACGTTTGACGTTTCAACATTATCGAACGGTGTTTATACTTTGCAGAGTATTCTTCCCGACGGTTCGCGTTTTGCGCGGCCTTTCGTAATATGGCGGTAGTGCTTCTGTTTTCGATATAAAAAATCGGGGAATACGCTGTAATGCGTATTCCCCGAAGTATTATCCGCAGTGAAAGCAAAGAATTATTTGACTATCATAAGCGGTTGTGCAAGATGAATTGCTCCTGCATCCAGACGAATTGTATAGGCACCCGCCGGAAGCGAGCCGCTTGATACGGTGAAATTGTAATCACCCGCCGCAAGATATTCGCCGGAAGCGAGTACCGCCACGGTTTCGCCGAGTGTATTTATCACGCGAAGCGATACGGTTTCGGGCGACGGGAGTGCCAGAGACAGCGTAGCAATACCGTTTGCCGGATTCGGAACAGGAGCACCGAACACAAGCCCGCCAACTTCGATTTCGCCTACGCCGGTTGTACCGCTGATTGCAAACTCTGCCGTGCGGCTGTATTCGAGCTCCGGCTCATAAGGATAAATCGCACGCAAAATTGCTTTTGCAGTAGATTTATTGGGAACCGTCCAATCGGATACGCCCTTGCTTGCATTTACTTTTTCGGCTATAGTCGACCAATTTGTTCCGCCGTCGGCACTGAACTGGAGGTCGAATGTGACTACACTATTCTTTACAGACCAGCGCGCACGCTCGTTGCCGTTCGCTTTAACGGCACTTCCCGCTTTGGGATAGGAGAACATAACACTGCCCGCAAGCACTTTGAATTCGTCGGTACGAGCAATTTCTTCGTTGGATTCGATGTCAATCATACGAATAATCGCACGGCGCGTATTAATATTAGCCGGAACAGTCCATTGAACGCTGCCGTCGCCTGCATTGCGTTGCTGGGTAATAGCTGTCCAATTAGATTCCGGTTTCGACATATCTTTGAATTCGAAGCGCGTCTTATTTACACCCTGCGAAGACCATTTGATATTATCGGTAGAGCCATAAACGTAAATCGGGTCGGCAGCCGACGGACGAGAAATTGCCGCGGCAAGAGATGCGATAACGAAAGTTGCATCACTGCGGTCTACTTCTACTCCGCTTTCGCTGTCAACTACACGGATAAGGCATTTATCCGAGCTAACACCCGGAATTGTCCAATTCAATTGTTTTACGCTGGCCGCAATCGGGCTAACCGTAATGCGCTCCCACGTATTGCCGCCGTCTTGCGAAAATTCTACATCAACCGGAGCGGAACTCGTCGCATTCCAAGTAATAACGGTCTTGCGCCCTTTATTTGAGGCAAAACGCTCGCCGCCATTAGGCGAAACAACAGAAGCAGTATAGGTCAAAATCGCGGGTATTGGCGCGAACTTGCCCTTGCCGGTAACTTCTTGCCGAGTCGTCGTCCAAACCGAAACGTTATCCCATGTAAAGTTAATCGGACGGTCGGTGCGAACCCGCTTGAATACCAGAGTTCCGAGATATGTTTTCGTGTTCGGCACATTTACGCCTTTATTTGTGGGAACCGCCGCGTCGAACAGAATTTCGATGCTGCGCAAGTCTTTGCGCGACACTGCAGTACCTTCAAGCGGTGCAGAAACTATACCTTGATAATGCGTTTTTCCGTCCGTATTGCGGAAAATAACATTATTGCTTCCGGTCAGCGAAGTAAATCCAAGTACATCGGGATTGAATTTTACAGTAAATGTGCAATTCGCCAATGCAAAAGCATCGCCTTGATTGACTATGTACATCGGTAGTTCTACGTTATCACCTACAATTTTCGGTTCGGCCGACACCGTGTATTTTACGTTTGACGCAAGGACGCGCTCGCCGCCTTTTACTGCTTTAAGCCCGCCATCGCGCTCAATAATGGCTTCGCCCGATGCAAGAGCCGCCGAAACGTTGGAAACCATGCTTTCAAATAGAGCCGCATCATTAGCATTAGCCAAAATACCCGATGGAGTCGCACCATTTGCGCCGCCGGTCAGATTCGGCATTATTTGATAAAGCGAAGAACGGCGACCTGTATTGATGTCGACTATTGTGCGGTCCGAGGCATTAACACTATTATTACCGTCTACATCGGAGCGCAGATTCAAAGTAGAACCGATTTCATTGCGGACAATCACGCGGTCGGAAGCGTCTATCCAGCCGTCCTGATTAAGATCCCCCGCCACCATTGAACCTATGTAATTGAGTGGAACACCGCTAAGTCCGTCGCGCCCTTCATCGTAAATCAAGCCGGTAATTCCCCAATTCGGGTCTATCGGCGATGACGAGAAATTACCGTAAGCCGAGTATCTGTTGGCGAAATTCGCTATCAAAGGGTCATTTGGCGAAGTGGCAGTACTTGTTACATTGGTAATGCCGCCGTCCCAATATGTGAAGTCCCAGCCGGATTCGAGCGAATATGTCGTAGTATCGTCGCCGGAATAGTTGAATACGGCAGGAATACGGCTCATTGCAGGCAAATGATTGCGATGCTGTACCGTTACCCAATATTTGCCATCGGGAACACTGGTAAATACAAATGGAACCATAGCGAACAGCGGTCCGTCGTTAGCGTCGGTGCGCAAGTCCACATTAATAGCGGAATTATTAAAAGCATTGGCATGATAGAGCGAATTAGACTCTGCACTGTCTATCAGTACGCCCGGCGCACCGGCTACATCGCTGAATAATTTGATTTTCAATCCGCCTGTAGCATAAGTCGAGCCTAACTGACGGAATGCCGTAGCAGGTCCGGGAGTGATAGTTGCATTTCCAGCTTCTATACCCTCATGATAGCCTTGCAATAATACACGCACGCTGAAATTGGACGTAGGCGTAATGGTAAATACTTGACTTACCGCACGAATGGTATCATTGCCAGTATTGTTATTATAGCTGATGGACGAACGGAGCCTAAGCCGCGCTTGCGTCAATACCGCAGAAATACGTCCCGGATCTGCGAATACACCGTCGTCGTTCATGTCGGGGTCTGTATTCCGGGCATTCCAACGCGCCGCATAGCGTTGTGCGTTGAATATATAATCTGCACCTGTTGCTACAGAGCCTGCAACATCTACTATACGGAAGCCTTGATTTGCCTCATTACCAGCACCATCACCATAATCTGGTAAAGCTGCATAATAAGGGCTTGTTACGAATTGGAAAGGTTGTGCAAAGTCACCACCGCCACCACCGAGTGAAAACTGAAGATTCGGAGGAATAATCAGAACATTATCGCCCGGCGTAAATGAAGCATCATCGTAGTCGAATCCTACCCAGCGCAGACGATAATCAGAAACAGAATTGGCTATACGTTCATTAAATGTAGGTTCTACAATTTTCATAAACGGATAGGCCGGTACGAAAGTAATTTCTGTTCCGAACCATTCCACACGCAACGACGAGACGTTGTTCATAGTTCTCGGAATGGTGTAATTAAACTTATTATTGTTATTGTCGCCATTGACAAATCCGCCACCGTTCATAGAAAAAGCGGCTACAAGATTTGTTTGCGGGACCAAATCGCCCATACGTTGCGATTGCGCCCCCTGAATATATTGGCGGCGTGCATCGGCTGTTGTAACACCGTTCGGCTCGCCGTTCCAGAAGCGCATTTCTCTTAATTCGCCGATGAATCTTTGTCCGCCGGATACAGGCGAATATCCTAAATACGCGGGAAATGAATTCAAACTGTCAACGCGAAGATTCAACCCGAGTTGATTGGTTACGGCAGATTCCGATTGCAGATTGCCGTCTATCCAAAAGCCTATTTGCGATTGAGCGGCACTTCGGTCGAGAGAAACCGCTATATGCGTCCAAATACTGTCGTCGGCAATTGTACGCGGCTTTACAAGCGGCTTCGTGGAATCGCTGACAGCAGTATGCAACTGACCGTTTACATCTGTAGTCTGAAATTCAATTTGTCCCGTCGATAATAAATTCACCGCATAATGTATAGTTCCGCTATCGCTTACTTTAGCAAAAATAGGATAGCGCGAGCCGGATGCCGGGAACGAATAAGGGCGTACCCAAGCCTCGAACATTACTTTCGAGCTGTTTATATTAAAATCTGTTCCGGCAGGTACTTTTAAGTATGCGGAAGCCGCCGTGCGTTGCAAGGAGAAATACGGTGCAAATGAGAAGCGTCCCGTCGTTGTATTTATGGTTTCTTGGCCGAAAGCATTCACGCCGCGAATACGCAAGAATCCGCCCTTGCTATAAACACCTGTTCCTAAATTTTGCAAATTCTGCGCAACACCTGCAAAGCCTGTTCCTGGAAGAAGCGCATTATTGTTATATGGCCGCCACACCGCACTGCCGGACTCGATGTCTACCGGAGTTGCTTCACCGGTTGTAGTGATATAGCCAAGATTGTCGGCAAGTAATGCCCCGGCCGAGCCGCGTGCCAAAGTCCAATTAGTAGAGCCGTCATGACTGAATTCAATGGCGAGGTCTTCAGTACCGTCGGGTGTTCCGTCGCCGGTTACGCTGCCGAGTCCGTATCCCACCCAGCGTACTTCAAAGTCTTGTCCTGAGCGATTTGAAACTCCTGCTCCTGTAGTTGGTGCAGTAATGCGCAAGTGTGGTTGGTCGGGACGAAATACAGGATTTGAAGTCGTAGACCCATTATTGTAATACGTTGAAGTTTGAGTGCCGTTTTGATAAAAAGCGTCTGTGGCAAGGTCATTCCAACGGCCTTCAAGGTCAGTATAGTATTCCAAACCTTTACGTAGGTCTGTTACTGTAAACGGTACAGCTAAGCCGGCAGGGTCAGGAATACCTGCAACGCGCTCACGTATATCGGTTTGCAGAAGAGCCGTGCGCCATACGCGAGCACCTTTTACGCCTGCGTGCAGGTAGCTGCCCGCAGTCAGGGCCGCTCCGTTAGGATTAACGCCCACCCAAATTGGATGCGTTGTCGTAAGCATACGCATATTCGTAGCAAACGTATTTTGCTTGTAATCAACTATTTCACCGTCGACCAACAGCGTTACGGTGTTGCCGGAAACAGTTGCGGCTATATGATGCCAATTCTGCGAGTGCGTCGCGCTTAACGGTGCCGAATCGCTGGTAACGTTAATAGATCGCGAGCTGACTAAATCGGCTAGATAGCCGCCGTCGCGCCCCAAAATTTCACGCACTTTGAAAGCAGGATATTTACCGTCTTTCAGATACAGTATCCACGCGCCTTCGTCAAGCCCGGGGCCAAGACCGGAGGCTACTATACCCGGATTTGTACCGGTGCCTTTATCTTCATTCAAGTTTACCCAAGCTTCAACCGTAAGTTCCGTAGCATTCAAATAATTATCTACGGTTTTCATGTATTGCGCATTGCCGCTGTACTGCTGGAAAAACAGCCGGCCTATGGCAAAGCCGTAATTAGAAGTATCGCCACCCGGCGCGGTATATGTGGCCGAGGCCGCATTACCCGATGCGCCACCTGCGCCGTTTCTCATACGGATTCTTATCTGCGCTTGTTCGGAGCGATAAGTATAATTTGAATTGGCAGTCCAAACTGCGCGAAGAGGATGACGATAACTCGGATAATTCGTCGTACCGGATAGGTTGTTAACTCCATCAATAATGTCGCCGTATTGCGTCAGCAAACCATCCCAAGCCGGCACTCCATCCGGTTCTAATTCATCTAACGGCGTTCCCGTATTTGCCACTGCCCCTAGCTCATCAATACTTCCGATATTAGTGAAACTTGCGGCAGGCGACAAGCGATAATCTATGTAATAAGCAAGTTCTTCGTCGCCATATTCGTTTGTTGCTATCGTAGTAATGGTAGCAACGGTAGATAGGCCGCTACGCTCGAAATAGATAGGATAGCCAAGTATACCCTCTGTAAAGTATGTTCCGTCGCGGTCAACAACTTCCGACGGGCCGTTGGGATTGATAATGGTCAAACCCTTGATTAAAGAACGTACAGGGTCTGTGTATACAATATCCGACGAGGAAATCAAAGAGCCGCCGTAATTATACACAACGCTTCCTACAGATGCCCAACTGAAAAACGTAGTTGCAGAATCGCGTATGGAAGACGTTGCACCGTTAAACGCGGCATTTATATCAAATACTATTTTCCCTACATAGCTGCCGCGCCCCGTCATGCTCGGAACAACGCCGGTGTCGAGAGGAGTAGCGCGCCTTATTTGAATTTCCGCCACGCCCGGAAGCGATGTTCCTACAGTAGGGTCCTGATAGCTTGTAGGAGCCGAGCCTTGCGGGTCGAAGGGCGACTGTATTGAAACTACTGCCGCCGTCTGCGACGAGCTGCTCAGATTGCCCACATCATAGCGAATGCTGTCTGTACGGTCGGGATTGTTATCCGCTGCCGTATAATCCGCCAGCGTAAGATAAGTTGAATTGTAGTTAATGCGCAAAGTAGCCTCGCCAAGCCTCGGAGCCGATGCAGACTGCGATTTACACCAAACTTCCACCCACAGCTGATCGGCACGCCGTCGCTGGTTGAGCGTGAACTCATACGCTTGCGACCATGCTTCGGCAACGGTTGCAAGCGCGAGAATAGCGATTGCGACAAACAACCGCATTGATGGCGCGGCTCTTCGTAATCGTAAATTCATACTACCTCCAAAAAAATGTAACGTAAAGCATCTGTCCATGATGCAAAAAGTAAATGCGTTAATTCAAGCATTATGCCAAACGCAATTCCTGCGCTTAACAGCCCAAAGTATCGGCAGTATTAGAGAAAAAATGAGGTGCCGGGTAAAAAAAATGTTGTTTTAATAATGTTTGAATATATTTTCGCCGCCAGAAATTCAAGTTTGGCTATTATTCGGCAATTTTAGCGACTATTTTTGGGGGTAAGTAGTGTGGCGGATGCATTTCTACGGCAAGATTTTACACACTGAATTGCGCTGTCAGCGTTCTATAGTTACGACCGCCACAGCCAAATCATCTGTATGTGACAGTGAAACATTTATACGGCAATCGCTCCAACGCTCGGCCATTATTCCGAATAGTTCGACGGTGGGTTTTCCGCCGGGTTCATTGCAAATTCCAATCAAATTGAATGCAAAGCCCTGTGTTACGCCTGTTCCTATTGCTTTGCTGAATGCCTCTTTTGCGGCAAAGCGCGCCGCGTAATGTCGGTATTTGGTTTTTTCGCGTCGCTCGCAATATTCACGTTCGGTTTCGGTGAATATTCGGCGTAAAAATCGCTCGCCGTATTGATTTACAGACGATTCAATTCGGGCTACGTCGGTAATGTCCGTACCGATTCCTATTATCATAACAACCTCCTTTGCATAGTAAATTTACGGATTATTCATATTTTTTTTATTTCATTGATTTCTATCGGTAATTATACTTCAGCCAGACGGAAATTCACCTCACGCCTATCCATATCGGCACTTGTAATTTGCACTCGGACACGCGATCCTATGCGAAAAATCCGCCGAGTACGCCGGCCTACAAGCCGTAAATTTTTCTCGTCATAATAGTAGTAATCGTCACCTATATCGCGCAAATGCAACAGCCCTTCAACGCATATCTCGTCAAGCAACACAAATATCCCGAAACTTGTTAATCCTGTTGCCACACCTTCAAACACTTCTCCTGTATGCCGGCGCGCCATTTCGGTTTGTGCGATTTTTATCGAAGCACGTTCGGCCTCTATGGAGTTTCGTTCTGTAACAGAGCAATATTCGCCGGTCTCCCGTGCTGTTTCGGAAATTCGGCGCATACGTGCGGCAGTCAGCCCGCCGGCGGCATATTCTTTCAGCAAACGATGCGCTATAACGTCGGGATAGCGGCGTATAGGCGATGTAAAATGCGCATAATCGCTGAAACCAAGCCCGTAATGACCGATATTTTCATCGGAATAATGCGCCTTTGCCATAGAGCGCAACATAATTTGATGAATAACTTTCTTTTCGGGCAGGTTTTCCGCTTTTCGAAGAATGTCGTTAACGTCTTTAGACGACAGAGAACCGGTTTTTGAAGATATTCCCAGACTTTGCAAAAATCGCACAACATCTCGGATTTTTTCGGCATCGGGCTCGTCATGCACACGATATAAGAACGGCGGCAAAGCGCGTAATTTCAGGCTCTTACCTATTGCTTTAATATGCAGCGCAACGGTTTGATTGGCCGCCAGCATACACTCCTCCACCAATCCCGTGGCATCGGTTCGCGAGCGCAACATTGCTTTTACCGGCTCATTATTTTCATCGAGAATAAATTTAATCTCGCTGGTTTCAAAATCCACGCCGCCTTTCGCATATCGTTTCTTGCGCAGAATCAACGCCAATTCTTGCAATTGTCCGATAAGTTCGGCAAACTTACCCTTTCCGCTGTCTATAATTCTTTGCGCTTGGTCATAAGTAAATCGTTTTTTGCTTTTAATTACCGTTTCTGTTATTTCGTATCGCTTTAATGTGCCGCGAGGCGAAAACTCCATAAAAACCGAATAGGTCAGGCGCGATTTATTCGGAACAAGCGAGCAAATATGATTCGACAATTCTTCGGGCAACATAGGCACTACACAATCGGCCAAATACGTGCTGTTTCCGCGACGGAATGCCTCGCGGTCAAGAGCGTCGCCCTCCGTTAAATATGCGGTTACATCTGCTATATGCACACCGAGCAAGCGATTGCCGTTCGGCATAATTTCAAGCGAGAGAGCATCGTCGAAATCTTTTGCGTCGTCGGGGTCAATCGTGATGACTTCGGCTTCGCGCAGGTCGCGACGGCGCATTATTTCCGTCTTGGAAATCGGCTTGGCGCGTTCCTCCGCAAGACGGCGCACTGCTTCCGGAAAATCCTTATGCAAAGAAAATTCCTTTAATATGGCGGCATATTCGGCAGATAAATCACCGGAACGCCCCAGAATTTCCTCAATCTCGGCTTCCGGGCTTTTATGCGGGCTGTCCCAACGTAAAAATCTTGCCGTCACCTTATCGCCCGGCCCGGCACCTTTCAAATGTCGCGGATGTATCAATAAATCAACATAAAAACGCTCGTCGTCGGGCACAAGGAAATAAAAATCGCCGTCGAACTCCACAGCACCGGAAATCAGGCCTTCCGAACGCTTGATTATTTCCGAAACGGTGCCGTACGGTTTCTTCCCTTTACGCAAAGCCAATAGGCTTACCGCTACCGTATCGCCGTCAAATGCGGTGGCAAGATTATTTTGCTTTATGTATATCGCAGGAAATTCCTCGTTGTCCGTAGCCACAATTCCGCGCTGGTGAGTTATGCGTAAAACGCCGTGAAATTTGCCGTTTGCGCCCGGATTCCAGCCGTAACGCCGGCGCGATGACTTACGCGCCATGCCGCTTTGTACAAGAGCGTTTAATTCATCGCATAATACGTCGTATTCAGACGAGTCGGAGCGTATTTCCAACTGTTTGGCTATATCGTTCAGCTTTATCCGAATAGGATAAGACTCTTTGAGAATATCGCTTATTCGCTCGGAAAGCGGCACGGCATGATTTGCCATAAAAGTATGTCGAAAGTTTGCAAACAACAACTGTTTTTTGAAAAGACGGTCAATGGAACGTACTGATTTTCTTGAAAATATCCGTAAAATAAAGCAACGATTCGTATTCCGAAAATATTCGTAAATAATTACCGTACAAAATTGCGCCGGATTTAACGGTCAGAACGTTACGCGCCAAGTTGCGCCGGCGGTAAGTTCGCGAAAAGACGGAGTTTGCGCAAGCTGTTGCGCGGACGTAAAAGAATTAGTCGAAATATTAATGGAAACCGTGCCGGATTTTTGCATAAAATACGAAGCATTTATTCCTGCCGTGAATTGTTTGTCGGAAGCCACGGCCGAAACAGTATTTATGCCGGCTGTAACAGCAAGGCTCAAAGCATCGTCAAAATAAGATTGTCCCACAGTTTCGGTAAGCGAGGTTACGCTTGTTACGATTCCTGCCGCCGCGAAAGAATTGTATAGAGTCGTCGTCGTAAAATTAAGGCCGGAAGGCAAAGAGAGAATGTGAACTGCGGAAATCGTATGTGCAACGCTTCGGGTAAAATCGTGCGAAAATACGTTTTTATCATCTACATCTTGCAATGAGTAATTAGCGGAAACGGAATTTACTCCACCCAGCCAATCGAAAGCAAAGCGCGGACTTACATTCAGATTCCGAAAAATATTTTGTATTCGCAATGTATCGTTCAAATGTGCCGAGCGCATTCCGTAATTGCCGTATTGCACGTCAAGCCCGAGCGTGGGCGTAATTTGCCAACCTATGTATGCGGAAGCAATTATACGCCGAATGGCGGCAAGGCGATTATTGCGAAGATTATTGAACCGAACGCCGCCGGAAACGCGAAAATTCAGCGTACCATCAACTAAACGCGCCGACGGAGCCAGCGTTACGTCCAATACGTCATTTTGCAATGCTTGCCAGCCCAGAGTAACGAAACCGGGGCCTATCCATTTTGCGTCGACTTTTACGTTCCAGTTTTTTGACGGTTTCATCATTGCCGAGAATTTGGCCGCGCCGTCTATTCGGGTAGAAATACGCGGTTCTATAAGGAATTTCGGCAAATTCATTTCATAATTGATAGCCGGAAGCCGTGCATCGTCGGTGTAGACGGTTGCGGCCGTTTCGCCGCCAAGCGACAGCCACGATACCGGGTTAAGAGCGAACGACATTGAGGCCGCAAGATTATCGCGCGGCGGTGGGCGCAATGAATCGGCCAACGAGAGCATAGCCGCCGTATCATCTTTTGCAAAAGAAAAATTCAGGCGTATATTATCGCTTATGCTTTTGCCGTAACCTACGGAAGCAAGCGCGAAAATTCGGGAGTATTCGCCGGGATAATTAGCCGACGGTATAGGCTCGCGCATAAAAGCACCGATACCGTAAGCGGCAGACAGCCAAAAGTCGCCGGGCGCAATCTCTATTCCGCCGCCGCACAGCCGCAAATCGCCAAAAGTAAAATCGGACTGCATCACCGAGAAAAAACCGGCGTGAAGAGTAAGCCATGAGCCTATACGCGGATTGATGCCTAATTGATTGAACGGCTGCTGAAACGTAATATTTTGCGTAGAGCCATAGAACTCGAACGGCAGCGCTATATCGCTCGGCAAAGTAATTTCGGCACGAACAATAGAGCGCACCGAAAATGGTTGCAAACGTGGTCGGAATGTGGAGTCGGACGACGAACCATGGTAAAAATCCGCCGAAACAATTGCCGAGCTACGGAATTTTACAATAGATGAATCGGCGGGTTTATCTTGTGCGACGGTATATTGCAACGATAGAACCGCAACGGTAATCGTCGTGAGTATACAAGCAAATACGGCCGTAATGCAACGATAATTCGCCGCCGAAACCGATTTGGTATCGTCGGAATTTTTCACGTATTGAAAAAGTATATGTTACAATGCGTTATCGCCCGATTGCAACGCGGCCGCATCGTTGCGCACAGTCGAGAACTGAATATCGAATAATCTTTTGTAAATCCCTCCGGCGGCCATAAGTGTATCATGACTGCCGTGTTCGGCAACCCGTCCGCCGTCGAACACATAAATTACATCGGCATCGCGTATAGTGGAAAGCCTGTGCGCCACGATAATTGCAGTGCGATTTTCAAGAATATTATTTATCGCTTGCTGCACCAAACGCTCCGATTCTGAATCCAACGCGCTTGTAGCCTCGTCGAAGATAAGAATTTCGGGGTGATTTATCAATGCCCTGGCAATAGAAATTCGCTGACGTTGTCCGCCGGACAGCTGTGTTCCGCGATCGCCTATTATCGTATCATAGCCCTGCGGCATTGCAGCTATAAATTCATGAGCATGAGCCGCTTTTGCGGCTTCCGTAATTTCTTCGCGAGAAGGCGTACCGCGCCCGAAGCCGATATTTGCCGCAATAGTATCGTTGAACAATATAGCCTCCTGCGACACTACGCCGAACAAACTATGATAAGATTCAAGCGTAAATTCACGTATATTACTCCCGTCAATGTAAATTCCGCCTGCGCTCGGGTCGTAAAGCCTTATTAAAATGTCGGTCATTGTGGATTTGCCGCCGCCGCTTGGCCCCACAAAGGCGATTTTCTTGGATTTAGGTACAATAACCGATGCATTGCTCAGGGCTTCGCGGTCGCCGTAAGTGAATGAAACGTTGCGTGCTTCGAGAACATTTAGGAATTTACGTGCCTCATTTTTTCCGTCTTGCACCGCAGGTTCTGTATCTATAGCCTCAAAAACGCGCTCGGCAGCCACAAGTCCGCGTTGCACTTGTGCCGGAATTTTCGCAACGGAAGAAATCGGCGACATAATTCCGAACAAAGCGAACAGAAACGTCATCAATTCCTCGCCTTTCATCGCCCCGGCGTAGACTTCGCGCCCGCCTATATACAGTACGCAAGACAATGCTGTTATGGCAAGAATTTCATTTACGGCCGGCACCGCATCGTACACCTTTTGGTTTTTAATTAAAGCGCGGACATATTCATGCGTTTGCCGTCGGAACCGTCCTACGGCAGTTTGCTCGGCCGACATAGTTTTGATAAGCCGTGCTGCATATATCGATTCCTGCAACACGGACGTAAAATTTGCCATAGCGTTTTGCATTCTTACCGCATAGCGGCGCAATGCTCCGGTTGATACTCGAATAAGGATTAGCCCAACTATGCTAGAACTAAACGCAATCAAAGTCAGAAATGGCGAAAACGAGAGCAGCAAAATCAGAAAAACGGCTATTTCTATCGGTTCGCGAAATATGGTGGCAAGTAATGGCGAAATAGAACCGTTCATTACGGTTACGTCGTTGGCAATTAAGGAAATTAAATCGCCGGACGAACGCCGCTGGAAAAACGGCAACGACTGCCGCATAATACGCTCGAACGCTACATCGCGCATTTTCTTTATCATTCCCTCGCCAAGCCGCATATTCGCATTGCCGCCGAGATATTTCGCTATATTTTTCGCCGTGAAGATAATAACGATAAATATGCATAAATTCGACAATGAACCGTATTTATCATCGGTCATTATCAGGGTTTCCACAGAGCGGTAAAAATGCTCTTTTAATCCGCTTGCGGACGACGACGCGGCAGTGCCGGGCGAATTAACCTCGAATAATACTTCCAGAACAGGTTGTATAATGGCTATACTTGCGGCGCTTAAAACGGAATAAGCCGTATTGCACAGTATAGAAAGAAAAAAGATAAAGCCAAATCCGCGGATAAAGCCAAGTATGCGAAAAATAATTTTCACAGTCGAAAAACGGCATTGCGCCGCATCATGAAAAAAACGGTTTTTTAATCCAATCCGACAGCGTAACCTTAAACATCGCACAAAGAACGACGTTTATTTTATTTTGCCGCGAATTTTTCGCGATATACACGCTCTGCGCAAGCGAGATCGTCGGGTGTATTAACGCCAAGCAATTCATCGGCATCGCGTGCAGGAATAGCATTGCAAATAAATTTTTTATTTCGCAGAATACCGATAATATCCGTCAGATAAAATTCTTTCTGTGCATTATTATTGTCAATTTTGCGTAATGCGGCAAACAGCAGATGTGCATTGACAATATACACGCCGGAATTTACCTCGCAAACAGCAGATTCGTCCGGCATTGCGTCCTTGCTCTCAACTATTCTTAAAAATTCGCCGTCGGGCGAGCGCAAAATACGTCCGTAGCCCGCCGGATTATCTATCGTCATGGTTAGAACCGAAGCCATTACTATAGGTCGGTAACGGCGATGACGTGTTACAAAGTCCGACATAGTGGAAGCCTGCAGAAGCGGCACATCACCCGAAAGAATAAGCGCATCGCCCGAATAGGATTTAAGCACAGATTCGGCTTGCAGCGCAGCGTGTCCCGTACCGAGTTGTTCTTTCTGCTCGACAAATTCAGCACTGTTGCCGAACTCGCTTGAAACATAAGAGATTACCTGCTCTTTGCAATGCCCCGTAACCACTATTATCTGCCGAGGTTCAAGTTGCAACGCTTGGCGCAACACGTGCCCTATAAGAGGCTCGCCGTCCAATTTTACCATTACTTTCGGCAAATCCGGATTATTCATACGTTTGCCTTTGCCTGCGGCAAGTATGATAATCGTTAAGTCTTTGGCGGTTAAATCTGTCGTGATGTCCATAGAGGATAATACCTGTATGATAGAAAAAATCTTGAGCGATTATTTGGCGGACTCAACAGTCAAGTGCAATAGAGTGTAAAAACGTTGAGAATACTTGACTTGGCGTTTTGACATTCGGCACCTTTCGCGGTCTGTTGTTCAGCCGTTCCGTTACCTTATATATTTCTTCTTGTTTTACGTTGTCCAATCGTCGCTCTTTCGGAAAATACTGACGGAACAATCCGTTGGTATTTTCATTTGTTCCATGTTTCCAAGAACCGTAAGGATAAGCAAAATAGATGTCTGCTTCGAGATAGCCGGCAATGGTTCTATGATAAGCAAACTCTTTACCGTTGTCAAAAGTTATACTGATAGATTGCTGTTTATAGGAACGCAACCGTGCCGTGACGGCTCGGATATTACGGCGGCTTGTATACCTTGCAACGAAACAGCGGAAGCAAGCGTATCAGGCGATATAAACGGGTCGAAAAGCAGAATTTTCCCTTGCGTATGCAGTTGGGAACAAGAAAGTCCGAAATATGTAAACTTCATAACTTACTCCGAAGTAATTAACAAGAGAACAAAAAAGACTAAAACGCAAAGATACGGATTCTTTCCGTCGGCTTGATTTGGCCGCAAACGAAAACAGCCCTCGCCTTAAATAAGACAAGGGCAGAATTCTGCGGAGAGATGGTCAAAACCCTCGATAGCGTCATTAACACTACGACGGTTCAGCAAACCGTTGCCTTCAACTCGGCCGCTCTCTCCTGAGCGGCAAGCCGCATAGAAATAGAGTACAAAAATACGAGAGTTTTCGGTAAATACGCAAAACAGAACGTTAAAATTTATCGCTGCGGGCGTAATGCTATGCGTTGGAACGAATTAGGAATTTAAGATTTAAACTGTATTCTGTATATCCGAACCGTTGCACCTGACGACGGGCGGCACTTGGCGTTTGTGGTGGATTTTACCGATAAACTTCAATCGTAGAACGGATTTCCAATTTACCGAAAATGCCCGATCGAAGCCGTTCAGCCGCCATAACGCCAAGCTGCTTGTTGTGTAGCAGCCTTAGTATTCATTCGGTTCGATATGGATTAAAACGTGTCCCAATTGCGGTATGTCATTTCGCAAAGTGTCTTTAAGCCTATGTGCTATTTCGTGTCCGTCTTTGACGCTTACATTAGCATCTACTGTTGCGTGCAGGTCAACGTGATATTTCATTCCTGCTTTTCTAATAAAACATTTTTCAGTATCTACCACACCGTCAACTGTAAGAGACACTTTTCTTATGTCATAAATAAGGTCATCATATAAATTTTCGTCCATTATTTCTCCAAGTGCCGGTCTGAATATTTTATAGCTGTTATATAATATAAAACCTGAAGCAAAAAGTGCTGCCCAGTCGTCTGCTGTTTCGTAACCCTTTCCAAAATACAAAGCAATGGAAATGCCAATCAATGCAGCCACAGAAGTAATTGCATCGCTTCTATGATGCCAAGCGTCTGCTTTAAGAGATGAGCTATTTGACTCATTCGCTTTTTTCATAACCAATTGAAATGAAATTTCCTTCCAAATAATTAGAGGAATAAGAACAAAAAGCGTCCAAAATTTTGGTAATTCGTGGGGTGTTCCAATATTTTTTATACTCTCATAGGCAATTATTGTTGCAGAAGTGATTAAAAATCCAACTACTATAAAAGTGATTAATGGCTCGGCTCGCCCGTGTCCATACGGATGGTTTTTGTCTGCTGGTCTGCTTGAATATTTAAGTCCGAATAAAACCAAGAAAGATGAGAAAATGTCCGTTGTTGATTCTATTGCGTCTGCAATTAATGCGTAAGAGTTTCCGAAAAATCCGGCAAGTCCTTTTACTACCGCAAGGCTTGCGTTTCCAACTATACTAAAATATGTTGCTTTTATTGCTGTCTGTTCGTGAACTGTTGTCATTGTCTATATTTACGGTCGTCTTTTTAAGGTTCTGACTAACGTTTCCGGCTTTGCGTAGTGGCAGATTTTCAGCACTGCACTTGATACGAAGCCGAATGTTCAAATTTACGAAAAAGTTTCGAACGAAGCACGTCACCCCGCCATGACGCAAAACGGCTTCCTATGTTTGTAAAGTATTACTTTTACATAGAGTTCAATAATTTACTACACAAATCTTCTGCAATTCATTGTTTGGTTTCTGATAGTGCGAAAACATAGTCCAAAATGCCTTCTTCCTTTCTTCCAAACTTCTCACAAATCTATTAT
>JADZAA010000016.1 GCA_020852855.1 Bacteroidota bacterium | reverse complement strand
TAATAGATTTGTGAGAAGTTTGGAAGAAAGGAAGAAGGCATTTTGGACTATGTTTTCGCACTATCAGAAACCAAACAATGAATTGCAGAAGATTTGTGTAATAAATTATTGAACTCTATGTAATATGTTTTGAGTGTTTGATTTTTGTTAGATTTCGTTGCAGGAACCAGCTCGAGCACAAAGCTTGAAAATAAATTCAAAATATATTCCCTACTGACTTGAGCATTTTAAATTCTACACGATGACTTCAATCTACCGACAAATTGGGATTGGTTGCGAGCATCTTTTCAGAGAAATACTCATTGACACTACCCAATACAAGGACAGGGATTTTGCGCATTGGAGTTATGACACAAAAACATCAGGAGGAAAAGTAAAAACTCTTTCACTTGACGGCAGATTAGAGCTAAACGAAATTCAGAACGCCAAACTCAAACAAAGATTACAGGACTGGATTGCTGCCTACTGCAAAGAAATTTCAGTAAAGAAAGCACCAAAGAATGGAATTGTCTTTGAAGTTCGTCAGGGATATAAAAGCAAGGACAGCAAAAGGCAAAACGCAGACATTGACAATGCAACTGTTGCATGGGCAAACAGTTACCTGCCTGTGTTTGCAATCTTCTCCTCACAAATTGATTCCGACATTGTTTTGAGATACCGCAACCATCGTTGCGGTATTATGATTGGTTCAACTTCCACCAATTCAAATATTTCTCTTTTCGCTTTTTCAAAAAATGTCTTGGGCTATGACCTTGTGGGTTTCTTTGAGAAGAACTCCAAGAAATTCAAAGTTGAAATTAATTCAGTTCTAAAAACTCTATTAGATGCAAGCTGAATTACAACTTGACATAGAGAGAAGAACAGATTATACTTTCAAGTACAACTCTCACTTTGGACGGCATGGTTGGCTGAGGTTAACTCCTGCCTACTCTGTAAAACTTGTGCAAGAAATAATCAAAAAGGATTGCAAAGCAAATTCACATATTCTTGACCCATTTTCCGGAACTGCAACAACAGGTTTAGTTGCAGCCGAGTTAGGTTTCAATGCAACTCTTTTTGACATTAATCCCTTTTTGATTTGGCTAGGCAATACAAAGTGTTATCACTTTTCTCAAAACAAACTTGCAGAACTGCAAGAGCAGTTTAACAACTGCCTTGCCGATGTTCGTTTGTCAGAAAATCACTGGACACCGCCAATTCATAACATTGAAAGGTGGTGGCATCCCGAAACACTTGAAATTTTAGCAAGCATCAGAAACTCTCTTGCAAACAATTTTGACGAACCAAACGGAAACCATTATCACAATCTTGTTTGGATTGCTTTTTCAAGATTGATAATTGAAACATCATCTGCTGCTTTCAATCATGTTTCAATGTCATTCAAAAGCAATTCAATTCAATATGAACTCCCCAAAATCAAATTGCTCTTTGAAGCAATTTTCAATCACATTATTACTTCTTCAAAAACTCAACTCACAGGGAAAGCAAAAGTTTTGAAAGGAGATTCAAGAGATTTGTCAAGCAAGGACAACAAACTTTTTGACACAGTAATTACATCACCCCCTTATCCAAATCGCATTAGCTACATACGCGAGTTGCGACCATACATGTATTGGGTAAAGTTTCTTCACAACGGAAATGATGCGGGTGCTTTGGACTGGCAAACCATTGGAGGAACTTGGGGAACTGCAACGAGCAATTTAAAAGATTGGAAACCCACAAATAAAAATTTACCTGAACAACTTTATGAGGTGTGCGAGAAAATAAAGTCAAGCGGAGACAAAAATTCAGGATTGATGTGCAACTATGTCCACAAATATTTTGACGATATGTATTTGCACTTACAAAATCTTAAAGTTCTCCTAAAGCCAAACGCAAAACTCAACTACATTGTAGGCAACTCTTCTTTCTACGGACACTTTGTTCGGACCGAAAAAATTCTTGTAGAAATATTATCACAACTTAGTTACAGCAACATTGGAATAGAAACAATTCGCAAACGAAATACTAAGAGAGGGCTTCTTGAATTTAATGTAACCGCTTCGTGGGAAAAGTAGAGTATTCGCACAACAAACAAATTGCCAAAAGTTGAGAGCGAGATTCTATGATATTTTTGCACTCTATACTGCAAATATTCATAGATTATGCAGACTGAGATATTCTAATAAAATCACCCGATTTGCAGTATTTTTTTTACCCAAGCGGAGTTCCCGAACAACTTCAAAGCAAGCGATAACAATTAAGCAATAACCGATGTACATTGCAGACGGTTTGACAAATATCATTGATAGAATGCAATATGATTGTTAATTTCGCGCTAAACTTTTGAGAACTCACTACATAAATACAAAGATGAAAAATTTAATCGTGCTGTTGATTTCATTAAGCGCAATTTTCACCGCCGCCGCCGATGAAGCAAAGGACTTTCAATGCAAAGATTGCAACGGACAACAAAAAAGTTTATATGCCGAGCTTGCAAGCGGTTCTACCGTAGTTATTTGCTGGGTAATGCCTTGCGGCTCATGCGTAGGGCCTGCGCTTACCTGCTATAATGTGGTCAATAATTATCAATCAAAAGGCGGTGGGCGCGTAGTCTATTATATGGTTGACGATTTTGCCGACACCGACTGCGGCTTCGTAACCTCGTGGGCTACTGGCTACAATATGCCGCCTGCATCTTTTATGACGCAATTTTCTTGCTCGTCTATTAAAATGCGCGACTATGGTTCAACCGGAATGCCCAAAACGATAGTTATCGGGCCGAATAAAAAGGTTTATTATAATGCAAATAACACGATAAATTTTCAGCAACTTATAGCGGCAATAGATGCGGCCCGCGCCGATTCGCCAAGCTCGGTTCAAGAATCGGCCGCCAATGATTTTTCCGTCTTTCCGAACCCGGCCGGTAATGAAATAAATATTCGTTTCGATGCGGACGCAAGCAACGTTGCACTTGAAATAACGGATAATTTAGGCCGTATCGTTTTCAGCCGATTACTAACCGTTTCGTCGGGCGAAACCATTGATATATCTTCGGCAGAACTGCCTGCGGGAATTTACTCGGTACGGCTGCACACCTTGCGCGGTATACAATCGTCGCATCTTGCCATTATTCGATAAGACTAATTTTGTACGGGAAATACCATGAAACTCGTAATTATCGCCTGCTTGTCTTTTTTCGTTTTCGGATTACTTCCAGCTGCTGATTCATACGCTCAATGCTGTTCGGGCGGCAGCGGAAGCCCTATCGCCGGAAGTGCGGCGGCGCAAGGCGTTTTAATGGAAGGACAAATAGAAATAGGAAGTTCGTTGCAATATATTCATACTGCCAAATTCTTGAGCGGCGACAGCCCCGCCGACGATTTTCTGAATAATTATCACAGCTCATATCTCTACAACAGATTCGGCTACGGCGTAACGCCGCGCCTTACGTTGTCGGTAGAAACCGGATATTGGTTCGATAAAGCGGAAGTTGCCCTCGGAAGCAATGAAATAATTTCGTCTTACGGCATAGGCGACCTGATTATTTTTCCGCGCTATTTGGTGTATAGAAATACATCCGAAAATAATACTCGCGATGAAATAGCTGTAGGCCTCGGCATGAAAATTCCGCTTGGTCAATATAATGATTCTTTGCTGAAAATCGAGCCTTTCTCAAATACAGAATATTATATTAAAAAACCGCCGGCGGTGCAACCTACCACCGGTGCGCAAGATTTTATGTTCTATGGCTTTTATCGCCACGGCTATCCCGATGATAATCTCAATTTCGCAACAAGTGCATTATATATTCGCAAAGGCTGGAATCCGCGAGGCGAAAAAACCGGCGATTTTATGAGTGTTGCTTTGTTTGCAAGCTCAATGCTTACAGACGATCTGGGCGCGACCGTGCAAATTCGCGGTGAAGTAATGGGCAAAACCGATATTAACAAAACAGTATTGTTTTATGCCTATCCGAATTATGACCACAAAGCCACAGGAAGTAAAAAGCTGATTCTTGCACCACAGTTTAACTATACGCTTTGGAATAAGCTTACAGCGTTCTGCCTTTTCGAATTGCCTTTGTATCAATACGTAGAAAAAACGCAAATTGCCTCGCAATATCTTGCAAATATCGGCTTTGTATATCGTTTTTCGACAAGCGGTGCGGCCGGCGAAGATGAGGATTGATTCTTATTAAAGAAAGAATACTATTTCGATAGAAATAGTGTAAGGAAATATACTAAAAACTAATGCCGCAACTTTTTACGGAACAGCCGAAGATATTTGAAATGATGTCATAGGACACAGGGGAAAAATTCCCAATATTCGCATTCTTGGCGGCTTGATGTGAGAATTCTTTTTATACACGCAAACATCTACCTTACTCGACGGCAAAAAGCGGCTATTCTCTTTCCGCGGTGGCGAGTTAGAATAATTACGCCGGCTTCGCCGGAAAATGGAAAATCCAATTTTCGGCGTACTGCGTCAGGCTCTTCGGGAAATCCACGTTTTTTTATTTCCGTTTCGGCGGTGAATTTAAGTGCATTTACGTTGCTTTGTAGATTCTTATATGAAAATTCCACCGCAGAAATTACCTCAAAAACCGAAGCAAACGGCATTTTTTCCTGCTTTTCAAGCGAAAATCCGTAAGCAATTGAAGTATCAAGTAATTCTATTGACCGTTCCGCAAACCACGAAGATATGAAACCGGATCGAATAAGCGCGGCGCAAGGCTCGATAATATAGCCGCCCGCAACAATGCGATCCGCAATCGAAATTTCCGCAGGTATCTTTTCATAAGGCGACCACACGGACTGCTCATCGGCAAGCCATACAGTTCCGTCTTTCACGTCAGTGCCATACCACAAAACTTGTTCTCGACATTCTTTGCGCATTCCTATCCATTCACGCACCCAACCGGACGGCAGTTGCAGATTAACGACGGGCGAAATTTTTATTCCTATAACCGATGCGTTTTTCATCGTCATCAGCCAATCAAGTGAGGGGCTGTATTCATTTGGCGAGCCGCCTACGCGCCTTGACTCGTTTCTTCGTGCGGGGTCAGCCCAAATTCCGTCATATTTCAACTTGTTTTCGGCTAAAGACTTTTCCGCTTTTTCGGTGATTACTTGCACATTTTTCACGTGATTTAACGAAAAATTAGTCCGTGCAAGCGATGCAATGTATTCGTTTGCCTCGAAAGTATCAATTCTCGATGTAATGCGCGAAAGTGCAAACGTATCGCAACCGGCACCGGTACAAATTTCCGCTGTTTTGGCGCAGTCGGCAAATCTTGCCGCATGATGAATTGCAATAGAGGCCGCCGTTGCTTGTTCGTAAGTTTCCCGCGTAAAAAGCCATGTTTCGGACGGTAATTTGCCTGTTTCTCGCGCTTTAATCATCAACGAGGCAAAGTTAACCGCTTCGGTTATTCGTGCAGATTCAACCGACGGAAACATTAAGCGAAAACGTTTTAACTCGCCTGCCGAAACTTCATTTCTGTTTTCAAGAAATTCACTTGCGGCGAGCAAAAGTTGCCGTCCGTCATCGCTTAACCAATATCCAACTGTCAGCGGCATATCAAAACACGCTCAATGAAAATATTGCCTGCCCGATTCTCCGCCGTACAGAAATATACACCGTTCGGTAAATTTACGGTTGTAACCGAGTTATCCGCCGCATGTGCCGCAATTACGCCCGACTCGGAAAATATTTTCGCGGAAACAATTTCCGGCGAATCCCACACTACACGTTCAATTGCAGCATAAAAATTGAATTTCGGGCGTTCGACGTCAGAATTTATTTCGCTGTAAATACCAACAGGTTCAGATAGATATTCCTTGGCTTCCCCATTGGAATTTACAAGTAAAAGCACCAATGATTTGTCGCTGTTATTATACTTGGGATTCCAAAAACCCGATAAAGCGCATATTCCCGTTTTGCCGCCCCAATCGCTTAAATCAACTTTGAAAACAGAATGAATGGAAGGTATACCGGATTCTTCGATAATTGCAAATTCATATCGCATTGCCGGCATCGGAATTGGAAAAGGAGTGGCATCGCCGAACGAGCCTTTGCGAATAAGCGGAGCTATATCAACGGCATTTAGCGAACAAATCGGTGCGTCCGTACTGCCGAATTGAAACAAAATTTCCGTTTCGGTTGGTTCTTCCGATTTTATATTCACATTTTGACAATATGCCGACAGCGAAATGTCGCGCCCATCCGGATTTGCCGCAAAAGCGAAAGGCTCGCCCACGCCTTGAATTATTATGCACATAGGTGCAGAGCCGTCCACCGCAACAGGCAAAGTGCGTTTGATATTCGTATCTGCTTCGGAAATAATCGTCAGAGTATCGAAACCGTCAATATCTGAAGCCATAAATGGCGTTGCGCGGCGATATTTCAACCCCTTCACCAGAATTTTACCGTTATGTTTCACCGTAATTTCGGCAAAAAGCATATCGGACGAGTTATTCAAAAACTGCACTTGCGACACAGCTTCCGATGAACAGAAAAACAATGCAGCGGCCGATGCAGCCGCAATTAAAAAGTTTTTCATTCGTGATTGGTACAAATATCTCGGTAATAGAAGTATGTGCATAAATCTCGGCAAAACTATAAAACAGCCTTGCAAACAGCGGCAAACGGAGCAAAAATCCGCGTATTTTCGCAAATTACAGCGATAATTCGATGGCCGCCTTATAAAAAAGCCGTATATTTGTGTTCTCTGATTTTTACTGTCTTCATTTTTTTGGTTTTAACGCAATGTTTGCAATCGTAGAAATCGCCGCCCAGCAATTCAAGGTCCGGGCAAATGCTCAGAAGCCTGAAGTGTTAATCGTTCCCTTGTTGGATGCCGAACCGGGCACAACTGTCGAATTTAAGAATATTTTAGCCGGCGGCGACGAGTCTTCGCCAAAAATCGGCGCACCATATCTTTCAGGTTGCGTCAAGGCTACCGTAATTGACCATATCAAAGACGCGAAAGTGCTTGTATTTCACAAAAAGCGTCGTAAAGGCTATGAGAAATTAAACGGTCATCGCCAACGCTACACCCGCGTTCAAATCAATTCTATAGAACTCTGACCGAACATATAATTTTTTCAGGAGTATTTGTCATGGCACATAAAAAAGGGGCCGGCTCTACAAAAAACGGCCGCGATTCCAATGCGCAACGGCGCGGCGTTAAGAAGTTCGGCGGACAATTCGTAAAAGCCGGAAATATCATAATTCGTCAATGCGGCACCCGCTATCATGTCGGCAATAATGTCGGACTGGGCAAGGACTACACCTTGTTTTCTCTGATTGAAGGCGTAGTCAAATTCGAGCGCAAAGACAAAACGCGCCTCAAAGTATCCGTCTATCCGGCCGAAGCGTAACAGCGCGGTTACATAACGTTTCTTTCAGGCAGACGCCTCTTGCCCTCACGGTGCATTGAGGCGTTTTCTCATTGAACTTAAAGCAACGGCCTTAGACTTTTTTTCTAACTTTTCTCTCAAAGGATTTATTATGAAAATTACGGTTATCGGTGCCGGAAACGTAGGCGCGACCACCGCCGAACGCATCGCATACAGCGAGTTGGCGCACGAAGTCGTTTTACTCGATATAGCAGAAGGAATACCGCAAGGCAAAGGACTCGATATGTACGAGGCAATGCCCGTAGTAGCCTCCGATACGCGAGTTACGGGCACAAATAATTATCAGGACACTGCCGGTTCAAATTTTGTGATTATAACCGCCGGCCTTGCTCGCAAACCCGGAATGAGCCGCGATGATTTGCTGGCCGCAAATGCCAAAATCGTGGGTTCTTGTGCCGCTCAAGCCGTAGCCTATTCGCCTAATGCATTCTACATCGTAGTGTCGAATCCGCTCGATGTAATGACTTATGTTACGTTGCAGAAAACAGGCTTGCCGCGCAATAAAGTTATCGGTATGGCCGGCGTTCTCGACACTGCCCGCTATCGTACTTTTATTTCGATGGAACTGAATGTTTCGGTAGAAGACGTTCAGGCGTTAATTCTTGGCGGACACGGCGACAGCATGGTGCCTCTGCCCCGCTACACCACAGTAGCCGGTATTCCGCTTGCAGATTTAATGCCGCAGGATAAAATTGACGCAATAGTAAAACGTGCGGCCAATGGCGGTATTGAAATTGTGAATTTCCTCAAAACCGGGAGTGCGTATTATGCACCCAGCGCATCAGCCGTGCAAATGGCAGAGTCCATAATTAAAGATAAACGCCGCATTCTTCCTTGCTCAGTAGCGCTCGAAGGTGAATACGGCCTTTCGGGTGTGGTTACGGGCGTTCCCGTAAAACTCGGCAAAAACGGAGTGGAGCAAGTAATTGAAGTCGCGCTCAATAATGATGAAGCTGCCGCTTTCCATAAATCGGCCGACGACGTAAAAGCAAATATTGCCAAACTTGCCGCGATGGAATACTGAAATTCTATCTGAAATTATACTTACAAAGCCTCGATGACATAAATTGCCGTCGAGGTTTTTTTATGCTTAAATCGTTTTGTTGCAAGCATATAGCCACTATTTTTTATTTGCCGATCCATGAACGGCTGCAAGTGCGGCGAAACCTTGCTTGCGCGGTAAAACTGCAAGATATGCGCATAATCCCGACGTTGCTGTCATCACTGATTTTGCGCCGCAATTTATGGCTATTCCGGTAAATTCGGAGGCTAAATCGGCTTGAATTGCACCGGGTGCGGCAATTCCCGGCCCGCAAGCGCATAATACCGCACATTCCTCTATTGCCGCATCAGGCAAATGCAATGTCAGTCGCGATTCCGCATCGGCAAAAGAATCCGCCTCGATTAAAGCAAAAACATAACTTTCGCCGCCCGAAAACAGTAATAACGGCATCCCCACAGCCGCTAATTTGCATAGAAAATCCGAGTGAAAACCCGCCAAAGTTTCGCCGTTATTCGCCGAATGTGCCGATACAACAAAACAATTATTTTTTACAGTTACCGCTCGAATATGCGGCTGTTCCGTAAAAGCCGTTGGAACAATAAGCGTTCCGGGTTCATCCGGTGCAAATGTGTTCAGAACGCGCACGGGAATATTTTTCTTGATAGCGGGCAAAATAGTTTCGGGATGCAGAACTTTTGCACCGTAAAACGACAATTGGCGTGCTTCCTCGAAAGTAATTTCATTCAACGACTTGGCATCGGCAATGCGATTCGGATCCGCCGAATAAACACCGCTTACGTCCGTCCAAATATGTATTTCCGCCGCTTCTACGGCTGCTCCTATAATTGCAGCCGAATAATCGGAGCCGCCGCGCCCCAAAGTAATTGTGGCACCATCGGTATTTGCGGCTATAAATCCCTGTGTTACAACTATTTTACCCGATTCGAGCGGTACGGCTAAATGCTCTTTAACAGCCTTCTCCGTCGCTGTTAAATCAGGTTTTGCTTTTGTAAATTCGCCGTCGGCACGCATAAATGTACGCGCATCGCACAGCTCGGTACTTTGGCCGACCGAGTTCAAATAATCAGCAAATATTGTAGTTGTCAATAATTCGCCGAAGGCCGCGACAGCATCGAGTGAACGCGGAGTACATTCGCGCAACATTGCCATTCCGTCGCAATACAGGCGCAGCCGAGAACATAACTCGTCTACCTTTTCCCGAGCAGTTTGAGTAACGGGCATTTTATCGCAAATATCCGAATGGCGTTGCTTGATTGCATTTAGCAATGCATTATATTCCTCAATTTCACCATCTGCCGCAAGCCTTGCCGCTTTCAGTAAATCGTTTGTAACACCTGCCGCCGCCGATAAAACAATGATTTTTTTTCCGGTATAACGCAACGCAATATTAACCGCGCTTTTCACAGCAACGGCATCTTTCAGCGAAGTGCCACCGAATTTCAAAACAGCAATAGACATAAACTTATTATATACTATAAGTTACGATAATTTCGCATTTATTCCGCTTTTTTATTGCAAGAGTTTGCGCTAAACAATAAATGATGTCCGATAACTCGGCGAACTCTGCATTTTTATTTTTTGGCAAAGGAAATATGCGAAACTTTATGCAAAGTTACGTAAAGAATAAACAGTGCTAAGCAGGAATATGGCAGGCTCGAAAGGTAAAGCGAACTCGATATGTTGCACCTACGGCATAACTTTTTTTTCTTGAATTATTTTCCACCGATTTTTACATACGAACTATCGGAGGAATATAGAAGGATTTTTATTGATTTGAAGTACCTGATTTCAATTCCAATCTGGTGCGATTGAAAGGACAAATACGACAAAACTTGTTAAGTGGTTGATATACAAATTTCAATTCCAATCTGGTGCGATTGAAAGTAAATTTTCAACTTATTTCATTTTTCAAAGGAGATCATTTCAATTCCAATCTGGTGCGATTGAAAGCACTCTATGTTCCGCATAGAGCGGGAAGTGCGTGAAATTTCAGTTCCAATCTGGTGCGATTGAAAGTGTTCGTGTTCCCCTCAATTTCCGTGAATACACCTTATTTCAATTCCAATCTGGTGCGATTGAAAGCGTATTCGCAATTGCGCCGGCGTGTTCGGATTAGTAATTTCAATTCCAATCTGGTGCGATTGAAAGTTGACCGGAAATAGCACAGGTTTTCTACCTCGTACCATTTCAATTCCAATCTGGTGCGATTGAAAGGTAAATAATTAACTGGTGTTTTCCTGTATGTTTTCACATTTCAATTCCAATCTGGTGCGATTGAAAGCTAAAAAATATCGAGGCGTATTCGAATACTTGCACAGTTTCAATTCCAATCTGGTGCGATTGAAAGCGCGCCGCCGCGTTGCGCCGTGCGCCCGCGCCAAAAAGTTTCAATTCCAATCTGGTGCGATTGAAAGTTTAACGCAAAGCAATGACGATATGCTGAAAGAGCTAGTTTCAATTCCAATCTGGTGCGATTGAAAGTCATTGTCATTGTCGCTCTCGCTGAGTGGGGACAAGTTTCAATTCCAATCTGGTGCGATTGAAAGTACGTAAGCCATTCAAATGGCTTAGCCTTAACGATGTTTCAATTCCAATCTGGTGCGATTGAAAGACACGCTGAACCGTGCATTGCGCCCGCACTTGCAGGTTTCAATTCCAATCTGGTGCGATTGAAAGGGTGGTGTGCAATGCATCGAGACCGTGCTGTTCCAGTTTCAATTCCAATCTGGTGCGATTGAAAGGCAAAGTATTCGTTCAAGGATTTGCCGGTTGGCGCGGTTTCAATTCCAATCTGGTGCGATTGAAAGATGAAATTAACGGCGGTGGCAGCAACGGTATATGCGTTTCAATTCCAATCTGGTGCGATTGAAAGATGCTGTTCAAATCAAGCACGGCAATTTTGTCCTTGTTTCAATTCCAATCTGGTGCGATTGAAAGGGTAGATTTATGGTTATACTAAATTTTTAATGGAGTAAATTTACAGGGAGAAAGTTGGATATGGAATTTATAGATTTTCTACGTGAGATGTTAGTCATTACCGAAGATTTTGCCATTACTCGAATAGATAAAGATGAAACGAATAGAATCATTCGAATACACTTGAAGTATCTTTTAAGGGATTATCAAGGTAAAAAGATATACGACCTTGCACCG